>CAINLV010000040.1 GCA_903850565.1 uncultured Actinomycetes bacterium | reverse complement strand
TCTCTTTTGATTGCCCACCTTGATCCTTCAAGAAACCTGCGCCACGAAATTTCAATTCGCCAACCGTATGGACGTTGTCATGAATGCTCTAATATTCTGGGCAACTCAGAACTGACCTTAAAATAATGTTGCGGGTTAATTAGAATATTGATCAGGATTAAAGTAATTTCATCACTTCACTGCTTTCGAATTTGAACCTGAGCAATTGATTTCCTCCCCAAATATTTTAGAATCTTGCGATTAAATCAGGCCCCCTGCAAGGGCAAGAAGAAACCCACAGCCACCAGCTCCGCAGAGTTTCATGCTTATTAAGGGTGTGGGGACCATAGGTTTTTCGGTAGAGCAACGGACTATAATCCGTGTGTAGTCGGTTCGAGCCCGACGGGGCCCACTTCTGCGAAAGGAATTTAAATGCCGATAAATTCCCTCGATCCAAAGGCTGATCGAACTATTTGCATCGCTGGGGCCAGCGGCTTTCTTGGACGAGCTGCCGTGGAAAAATTTTCTAGGCATGGATATAGAGTAATTGCATTGATTAGACCTACTTCCAAATCAATAATCCCTGGTGTCAATAGTGAAGTAAAACAAATCAGAGGCACCATTCAAGATTGGGTTGCTGCCATTGCAGCTGAAAAACCCTCATCTGTTCTCTCATTTGATTGGTCGGGCGTGGAAAGAGAATTACGCAACGATTTAGTCCTTCAGGAATCTAATATTGACCGAGTTAGTCGACTAGCAGAGGCAGCAGTTCTTGCCGGAGCCACTAACTTTGTATCTTTCGGTTCACAAGCGGAAGTGCAGCCGTCAAAACATCCAATCTTAGAATCCGCACTCGATGACCCCCAAAGCACTTATGGTTCCGCAAAGATTGCTGCCCGTAATCGAATTGAACTACTCCTTGAAGGTACGGATACTCGTTTTACATGGGGAAGAATTTTTACTATCTATGGCCCTGGTGATACTCGGGAATCATTGATAACACAACTCATAAAATCGCTACTGCAGAATGAGTCTTTTGCGATCTCTGAACCTTCTAAAAGATGGTCCTTCTTGGAAATTAATGACTTTGCGGATGCAATCTACGTCCTGAATGAAAACCCGCAACCCTCGGGAATTATAAATATTGGAAACTCAAATTACTCTACAATCGGTGAGGTGGCAGATAAAATTGGAAAAGTTCTTGGATTGCCTCGAAACATTTTGAAATCAGATGACAAGGCACCGGAATCATCCCAACTGAGCTGGATTCCCGATACTTCCACTTTGTCCAGCCTTTCATGGGCTCCCAGAGTTCCGTTAGATGCCGGACTTGAAAATACCGTCCGATGGTGGAAGCAATTAATCAATTAGATTGGCTATAATTCATATCATGTGGCCAACTCTGAAACTAAAAGAGGCAAGAGCTAATTGAGTAATCGACGAACCGTGGCTGATTATTTCGCAGAATTTCTCGCCGAGAAGAATGTTAAAAACGTTTATCAACTTTCTGGTGGAATGATCGCTTTCTTTACTGATTCTATTTATAGGCATGGCAAAACAAACCTAATTAATACGCGCAATGAGCAAGGCGCAGGATTTGCGGCTGAAGGTTCAACACGCGTTTCAGGAATCCCAAGCGTGGCCATGGGTACTAGTGGGCCTGGTGCAACAAACCTGATGACAGCGATTGGTTCTGCCTATTTTGATTCAACCCCCGTTCTGTTTATTACGGGTCAAGTTCACACTCTGGAACTGCGGAACAATTCTCTGCAAAGGCAAAATGGATTTCAAGAGTTGGATATCGTTTCTGCCACAAAGGGAATTACTAAATTCTCTTATCAAGTAACTTCTGCTGAAGAATTTCCAGAGGTATTGGATCGAGCTTGGAAGATCGCTTTGGAGGGACGGCCGGGGCCGGTATTGCTTGATATCCCTATCAACTTGCAGCAACTTGATTGCACTCCCGCGGTTTCCCAAGCTATTACTACCGAATCGCTTCACGATTCAAAAGATGCACAAATTTCTTTGTTGCTCGAAAAATTGCAGTCAGCCAAGCTTCCACTAATTCTTGCTGGTGGTGGCGTAAGGAGCAGTCAAAATCAGGAAGAATTCCGCGAATTCGTAGAAACATTCGGTATCCCAGTCGTGCAAACTCTTATGGGTAAGGACGTCTTACCAACTGAGCATCCATGGAATATTGGATTCATTGGCAGCTATGGAAATCGATGGGCCAATCGTGCGTTGTCGAAATCCGATTTATTGATTGTCTTAGGAAGCCGGCTCGATGTTCGTCAAACCGGAACGGATAAGGAAGATTTTCTCGCTAATAAATATATCGTCCGTGTTGATGTAGATCCTCATGAATTGAGCGGCAGAATTTCTGCAGATCTCGACATTGAGGTCGACCTCACGACTTTCTTTCAGTTGATCAAGAAGCATCCTGTACCAATTCACAAGGCTTCTGATTTTATGAAGGAAATTCAAGCGGAGAGGAACAAATTCACCACCGCTTCCGAGCAAGAAGTTCCTTTGGAATTATCTCCTGACCGAGTTATCTCTTGGATCAGCTCTGTGAGCGAGAAAGCGGCCGGATTTTGCGTGGATGTTGGACAGCATCAAATGTGGGCGGCTCAGTCAATCAATCTAAAAGATGGTCAGCGTTTCTTAACAAGCGGGGGGATGGGGGCGATGGGATTTTCCGTCCCTGCTGCAATCGGAGCTGCTTCAACTGACGAACGCAGATGGATGACGATTACTGGCGATGGGTGCATGCAACTCAATCTTGGTGAACTTCAGACGATCAAGCACTATGAGCTGCCGATCACGATCTTTGTACTTAATAATCAACAGCACGGAATGGTCGCGCAATTTCAGGAAGAAAATATGGAAAGCCGGTTTGTGGGGACACGCGTTGGTTACTCAACACCAGATTTTTGTGAAATTGCAAAATCTTTTGGGATCAATTCATTTAAGGTTAGATCCGAAAATGACCTCGTTGCCGCTCAAGAATTCTTGCTTCAAAACCCTCAAGGACCCAATGTAATAGAGATTGAAATAAACAATCGTGCAAAAGCACTTCCAAAAATAGATCGCTTTACGAAACTTAGTCAACTTTAATCAAGGTTTATTCTTTCGCGATCAAAGGCCTTTGGTAATGGTCGCACCTGAGAATGAATACTAAGTACGTATTCCCCGATTAAGCAGAGGAAAAATATTTGCAATCCACCGAAGAAAAAGATAGCAACAATGACTGTCGGGATTCCAGCTCCTGCATGTGCTTGACCAAATAAATTTAAGATTAGCGAGTAAATTCCAGCCAATATCCCTAATCCAGCGATGAAGAATCCTCCTACGAGGGCAAGCCGCGCTGGGATTCTTGATGTACTGATGAGTCCGTTAATCGCTTGGTCTAACAAATTGAACCAGTTTGCTTTTGACTTTCCCTTCTCTCGTGCTGCCCAGGTATATTTCACACTTGAACTGATATCTACAGACTGCGCAACTAGTCCACGGATGTAAGGGTATTGATCATCCAAAGCAAGTATATTTTCAGCAATGCTTTTATCGATGAGCATGAATTCTCCCGAATTAATCGGAATATTTCCTTCTGCAAACTTACGGACGATCCGGTAATAAATTCCGCGCAGTGCTCTTAATAACAATCCCTCTTGCCGGTTTGTCCGTTCCCCAAAAACCACCATTGATCCCGCCGACCAAAGTCGATAGAAATCCGGAATAATTTCTGGAGGATCTTGCAAATCAGCGGGCAGCATGGGGATGATTGCATCACCTTTTGCCTTGGCCATCCCTCTGTACATATTCCTAAACGGGCCTACGTTTCTACTATTCACAAATACTTTGACATTTTTATTCTGTGCAGCCAATTTCCGAAGTACTGCGACGGTTCCATCTGTTGAGGCATTGTCCGCAAAGATATGTTCGTATTCAACGCCAGGAAGAAGTTCTCTAAATACTTTGGCAGTTCGATTTACACACTCAGTGACCGTTTCCTCTTCGTTGTAGCAAGGAGTAATGACCGAAATGAGATGAACCATAAACATATGGTAACTGGCGAAGGAGGTTTTTAGATGTTGTCCATCCAAGGAGCGGGTGATAATTTCGCCAGTTTCTCTAGGTCGAGTTTCTCGCGCAAAGTATCCATTGGTTGCCAGAAACCCTCGTGCTTATAGGCATTTAGGAGGTTTTCATCGGCCAACCGAGGAAGCGCCCCCGTTTCAAAAGGTTCGAGATCAGAAGAAATATAATTAGAAACTTCGCGGTTAAGCACGAAGAATCCGCCGTTTATCCAACCTTCATCTGATTGATTCTTCTCTCCAAAGTGATGAACTTTATCCCCATCAAATTTTACATACCCAAATCGAGCCGGAGGGCGAACAGCCGTTAGGGTCGCCAGACCCCCAGAAGCATTATGAACCTGAAGGACTTTTGAGATGTTTACGTTACCAAGCCCATCACCATAAGTAGCTAAAAAAACATCATCGGGGAAGGCCGAAATGCACTTTTTAATTCGGCCACCAGTCTGCGTATTGTCCCCAGTATCAATAGCCTCTACATTCCATCCATCATTCAAAGTAGGTATCCATTCATGGATAACCGATCCCTTGTACCCCGTGGCAATTACAAAATCATTGAAACCTTGGGCAGCATAAATATTCATTAAATGCCAAAGTAATGGTTTTCCATCGATGAGGACCATTGGTTTTGGCTTCGTATCAGTCTCTTCAGATATGCGAGTACCCAAGCCGCCAGCCAACAGAATTATCTTCATGCTATGACCTCGCAAATTGATTGATTTGATTTTCACACAAAGACCTCATGGAGAGGATATCTGAATTCTTGTACCAGTTGACTGTCCAGCTAATTGATTCTGCAAACCCCAACTTATCTATCCAGCCAAGTTCTTTACGCGCTTTGGTTGAATCCAGTAATAGATACCCGGCCTCATGAGGATGTTCGGAACCATCAGATTTCCAAGCCTGACGCTCCACTACCCCCCAATCGCTAGCGAATGTGGTGACTAACTCAGCTACTGAATGTTTTTGTTCAAGGCTTGGACCAAAATTCCATTCGCCCATCAAGCCTCTCGAAAGTTGAGCGTTCACTAGAACTAAATAACCATTCAAACAGTCAAGTACGTGTTGCCATGGGCGGATTGCTTCCGGATAGCGCAGCGTAGGCAAATTGCCGCTGGCGTAAGCATTCACGAGGTCGGGAATAATGCGATCAGTTGCCCAATCCCCACCACCGATAACATTTCCTGCACGTGCAATCGCAACGGGCGTTGTCGCAAAGCTCTTGATCCAAGATTGAGTTGCAATGTCGGCTGCCGCCTTTGAGGCACTG
>CAINLV010000039.1 GCA_903850565.1 uncultured Actinomycetes bacterium | reverse complement strand
GAACTTCTAACAATCATTGGGGTTATCGCCAGCACAACGCTGATGGTTTCATATACACCGCCGAAGATAGTCGCTAATCAATTCTTCATATCTAGCAGGGTGAACGCATCAACCTTAAGTGATGGCTACATACAGGCACCGATTAAATTTAACGATGGGATGACTGGGACACTTTATATTCAGAAGACCAAAGCGGGCGCTCCGGCCATGATTATGGTTGCTCTTAACTCAAAAGCCATATTGAAGGCTCGGTTTATGGATACTTATCTCTCTAATTCATCACTAAATATTGTGGATTTACATGTGAAACTAAATGGTGGGACAAACCAGTACATGTCATACATTACGGTGCCCAGTTCAGGAATTTGGCGCGTTACGTTACAGATTATGATTGATGAGTTCACTCAACTTCAATCTAGTGTAAATTTAAAAATCTAGAGTAGATCACTCTCCTCCAACCTCAACTAAATGCCTTTATACCCATCCATACCGAGACACATCCGCCCATGAGAGCCACAAATATCTTTAGTTTTTGCTGAGGAACTCTACGAACAATGGACGGACCAATTCTTCCGCCGATGAAGAAACCTGCGGCTAAGGGAACTGCAGCAGCCCAATGAGTGTGGCCGGTAAATATGAAAATTACTGCAGCTATCGTGTTGGAAACTCCCAGAAGTACATTCTTGACTGCGTTCGCTTTAGCCATATTCACGCCAAGTGTTTGAATCAAGACTGCTAGCGTCATTGCTCCAGAGGCGGCGCCAAAATATCCGCAATAGACGCCAATTGAGCCGATTAATATTTGTAATGTTCGAAGCTTTACACGGGTATCGCCTTCAGCGATCTGTGGTCTTGGAATTAAGATAACAATGGAAGCAAGTGCTAAAAGAAACGGGACTATTTTTTGAAATGTGGTTGATGGTGTCACTAATAGCAGCGTAGCTCCAAGAATTCCACCAATAAGATTTGCCGGAGCAATCTTTTTAATGAGATCACTCCTACCTATAAGTTCACGCTTTGATCCCGTTATAGACCCGATGCTAATAAAAACCAGGGCAACGGCATTAGTAATATTTGCATCAATTGGATTTAGTCCAATGAGGAGAAGCGCTGGGTAGCTAAAGATGGAAGCAATTCCAGCGACGCTGCCACTTAAACCTGCGGCGGTTCCTGCGGCGACAAGTAATACTATTTGAGAGATTTCTAGCATCAACGAGCTATAGCTATAAACCGAAAGTTGGAAGAAAATATTTTCCGTACTTAAAGAAAATTGCAACAATAATAATTGAGTAAACAGCAGTAACGATTACATGGTCCCACCCGCGGTCTAAGAAATTAGAGATTTTCTCTTGCCGCGCAGGAGCAGCGTTAAAAGTATTTTCACGTAAATTAATCCTGAGCATTGTTGAGAAGACAGTTACGGTCGAAATCGTGACTAATAGACACCAAGGACAGAATGCTTTGATCACAAAGAAAGATTGAGAGAGAAGCCAGAAAGCGAATGCGAGCCCAAATCCGTAAATAGCTAGCGCAGCTTTTAAGAACCACTTTGGAAACATGACTAGTCCAAGACCAGCGACGGCGATAACAATGACTACTGGTTCGCAGATCAAACCAATAAATGAGTTTGGAAAACCAAGAAGGCTCGACTGCCAAGAGCGCGCAACTTTGCCACATGAAACGATGGCGTTAACGTCGCAGGAGAGTTTTGTGGCTGCATTCTTTGCCAACGCGATTGCGTCAACAGAGAGAACTAGGGCGGCTACCAAGCTCACTACTGACGAGATCAGCATGACGATATACGTCTTGCGATAGCTGCTGGCGCGCTCGGTTGCGGAAAGCTCGGTCATATTAACAAGTCTATCGGAGACCCAGGCAGGCCACTACGAAGGTGCGAGCAACGGAAAATAAGGATAAGGTCAAAGAATGTCGATGACACCCCACGCACAATGGAGAGCACTACGCAATGCTTCCAGCGACCAATCCTTCAAGGACCAGAAGCTTAAAGCTGGGACGTTTAAGAGGATTGTCGGCTTCGCCGCTCCTTACAAAAAGCAGCTCATTATTTTCTTGATTATGGTGGTCCTAGATTCAGTACTAACGGTCGCCACCCCACTGATCTTGAAGGAATTAATTGATAAAGGGGTCGTCCCACAGAACGGGCGCGTAGTCACCCAACTAGCAATTCTTGTTGCAATTTTTGCGCTATTTGATGCTGGAATCAATTTAGTTCTACGTTGGCACTCAAGCCAAATTGGTGAAGGTTTAATTTATGACCTTCGGACCCAAGTCTTTTCACACGTTCAGAGACAATCCATTGCATTCTTTACCCGCACACAAACCGGAGCTCTGATATCTCGATTAAATTCAGATGTAATAGGTGCCCAACAAGCATTTACTTCCACTCTTGCTGGGGTTGTGAGCAATGTTCTAAGTTTAATCTTGGTTGTCGGAGCCATGTTGACACTCTCATGGCAAATTACGTTGGCTTCCCTACTTATGATTCCGTTTTTTATTCTTCCAACAAAATGGATTGGTAAGAGATTACAGGGGCTAACTCGACAATCTTTTAATGTAAATGCGGAAATGTCTTCAACGATGACTGAACGCTTTAACGTTTCTGGAGCTTTGCTTGTTAATATTTATGGGGACGGAAAAGCTGAAGGTGAGAACTTTCGCCTCAAAGCTCGCAAGGTTGCCGATAT
>CAINLV010000038.1 GCA_903850565.1 uncultured Actinomycetes bacterium | reverse complement strand
GGTGAAGAAGCCTGTGGTGAAGAAGCCTGTGGTGCGAAAGAAATTGAAAGTGGTCCCGCTCGCCTCACCTTCGCCAAAGTGGCCGCCAAAGGGATTCACTTCCAGCAGCGGCATTTACGCGAAAATTCCATCGGGAACGGAATTAATCGGCATTATTTCGGCCCAGAAGAAGTTGATGCCCAGCCTGGCTTTATGTGAGAAAAATGCCTGCGGCGCCGTATTGGTCGCTTCCAACACCGGATGCATCTGGTGGGAGGTGGACTCATTTATTTATGGACCCAGCACTGCAGATCCAAAGATCCAGGCAGAGTATGGAACCATCCGAACCACAGCATTAGGAACGAAACCTAAAGTTGTTGCCACTATTTTATTAATTAGCACCGAACCTCTGATTAATGGCGTCTTTGTAAAAAATGTTCAGGCGAAATGTTGGCCAAGCGCTGCCCCCGAAAAAGTTCCCAACAACACATATATTCCAAACGATTCCCATTAAGACGTTCTGCGTTCCAACAACTAGCTAAGTACGAAGGCATCCACAGAATAACGTTCAACATCACCTTGAATTGTGGAATTTTCGGTTTCGTTTAAGTAGGAAAAGATCGAAACAGCCCGGTGCCTACTAGGAAGAATGCAATATCCGTTGAGTTTTTTATCATGAAGTATGGTCACATCGGCCGGATCGTTTACTTCGATCTCGCAATTATCAATTATTTTCCGAGCGCCACCTGCTGAGTACAAAATCGCGACAGCGCAATAATCGCTGTAGTTTTTACACACATCGACCTCCCCAATATGAAAACTTTCTTCATATTTTTCACGATTGGGTTCGGGAACGTACAGGGTTAAGTAATCCCATCCGGTTGGCAATTGTCTGTACGAAGTGCTTATCAAATCTAGGAAATCAGTGCTTTCCTTATCGAACCAAATATCATCTTCTATTAATAAGATGGTTTTGGTTTCACTGGATGAAGTAGCCACAAATTTTTTCAGCGCTAAGTAAGTGGAGAACCAAATACCGCACTCACCCGGAGCCCATTTTTCACTTCGATCCCAATCCCATGAACTCTTATGAGCGAATTTGAGTTCACTATATTTTAGAACTGCCGCTTGCATATCTGTCAAAGTTCTTATCGCAATGGTTGGTGAATGTAATTCGGATAGATGGTCCGAAAAATAATTGGCAATGTCCACTGCGATTTCACCGCGATGAATATCTCCAGGGCGCTCACCATCAATATGAAAGACTTGAAAGTAATCGTTCTCTTTCTTCACGAAAGGCTATTTTCGTGGGGCGACCAATCTGTTACCGATTCGCGCCCGGTACCCACAATTCATCACCGGCTTCTTTGTTGCAGTATCTGGCCAAAACAAAGAGTAAGTCGGAAAGTCGGTTGAGATATTTAGCAGAGAGCGAATTAACGCCAGATCCAAAAGAGTGAATCGCGCTCCAGGTTTGACGCTCAGCGCGTCGAACTACGGTTCTGGAGACATGTAGGAGAGCTGCCGCTGGTGTCCCGGATGGAAGAACGAAGGAACGCAGTGGTTCTAAATTTTGATTGTAATAATCGATTCTGCTCTCTAAATAGGTAATTTGGCTCTCTAATACTCGAAGTGGTTCAACGGCCGGGTTATCCACCACTGGGGTGCAAAGATCTGCACCAACATCGAAGAGATCATTTTGAATCCGAACCAGTAGGGCTCGAATTTCAAGATCGGAAATCTGGCCTAAGGCGAGCACCACGCCGATGCTGGAATTGGCCTCATCGACGGTTGCATATGCCTCCAGCCGTGGATCGTTCTTAGATGTCCGACTCATATCCCCTAAGGAGGTAGTGCCATCATCACCGGTTTTTGTGTAAATCCGAGTCAGGTTAACCATGGGTGCGAGCCTATTAGAGCAACTACGATGAGACCACTCAAAAGTGATTAAATTCAGGGGAACTGTTGTAATCAGATACGAATTAAAGGGTGGGTAGTAAATGCCAGGCACGCAGGCTTCCGAAAGTTTCCGAGTAAATGGTGGTGCCCGCCTTGTCGGCGAAGTACACGTTACCGGTGCGAAGAATTCGGCCCTGAAATTGATGGCGGCCACACTGCTGGCCGAAGGAACTAGCACCATTTTAAATGTGCCAGATATTGCCGATGTAGACATCATGGCCGAGCTTCTTACCCGACTCGGTTGCGTCGTAAATTTCGATCGAAGCCAACAAACGGTGACAATTGCAGTACCAGCAGAACCCGGAAGCAGAGCCGATTACGATTTAGTTCGCAAAATGCGGGCATCCATCAATGTTTTAGGGCCGCTGGTCACTCGACTTGGGCATGCCGAAGTCGCGCTTCCCGGCGGCGATGCCATCGGTTCTCGCGGCTTAGATTTTCATATCAAGGGCTTAAAGGAGTTAGGTGCAGAAGCGCACTCTGAACATGGGTATGTGATTGCCACGGCCCCAGATGGGCTCCACGGTGCCAGTATCAGTTTAGATTTCCCTAGCGTTGGCGCTACCGAGAACTTAATGACTGCGGCTGTTCTAGCAAAGGGCATGACCGTTATAGACAATGCCGCTCGCGAACCAGATGTTGTCGATCTCGGAGAATTCCTTGTTGCCATGGGTGCGGTAATTTCTGGTTTAGGTACATCGACCATCATTATCACCGGCGTCGACAAGTTGCATCCAGCAACTCATGCGACTTTATGTGATCGAATCGTTGCTGGTACGTGGGCATTTGCCGCAGCAATAACTCAAGGCGACCTAACCATCCACGGTGCTCGAGCCGAGCATATGGAAATCCCGCTAGATAAATTAGTGAGTGCCGGCGCAGTGGTGACAACTACCCCTGATGGGATTCGAGTCCGAATGGATCATCGTCCAAATAGCGTGGATGTGGCGACTTTGCCATATCCTGGTTTTCCCACCGATCTGCAGCCACTCATCATTCTTCTCAATGCGGTTGCCGAAGGAAGATCGATTGTCACTGAAAATGTTTTCGAAGGACGATTCATGTTCGTCAATGAACTTATTCGCCTAGGCGCTCACATTCAGGTGGATGGTCACCACGCCGCGATTACTGGAGTTGAACGGCTCTCTGGTGCACCGGTTGTTGCTACCGATATTCGCGCTGGCGCTGGACTGGTTTTGGCGGGATTAGTCAGCGAGGGAGTTACTACTGTCGAGGATGGATACCACATCGACCGTGGCTACCCGGGTTTTGCGCAAGCGTTACGTTCGCTAGGCGCAGAAGTAACCCGAATATAAGGCGGGCAATACTTGCAGTTGGATTTCTAGTTTTACATCAAAAAACTAGTTGGCGTTTTCTCCAAGGATAGAAACTCGGTTCTTAGCAACCGAAATGAATCCACCATTTACATTGAAATCGAGCTTTTCCCCACCAACAACTTTGATCGAAACAACTCCGTCAACAAGTACACCTAGAAGCGGTGCGTGATCAGGCAAAATACCTAGATCACCATCAAGAGTTCTGGCAGAAACCATGGTGGCTTCGCCAGACCAAACCCGCTTCTCGGGTGAAACTACTTCAACAGTTAAGTTGTCGGCCATTGTGTTTTACGCCTTCGCCAATTCTGCGGCACGGCGCTCTACATCTTCCAAGCCACCACACATAAAGAATGCCTGCTCTGGAACGTGGTCATACTTACCATCGGCAAGAGCTTCGAAGGCTTCAATGGTTTCTGAAAGTGGAACGAAGGAACCTTCAATGCCGGTGAAGACCTTAGCGACGAAGGTGTTCTGGGAAAGGAAGCGCTGAATACGACGGGCGCGACCAACCAAAATACGGTCATCTTCAGAGAGTTCATCAATACCCAAAATGGCGATGATGTCTTGGAGATCCTTGTATCGCTGCAGAATTTGCTTGACTCGGTTGGCAACACGGAAATGATGCTCACCGATATAGCGTGGGTCCAAAATACGAGAAGTTGAATCCAGTGGATCCACAGCAGGATAAATTCCAAGTTCGGAAATTGGACGAGACAACACTGTTGTTGCATCCAAGTGCGCGAAGGTGGTGTGAGGAGCAGGGTCGGTAATATCGTCAGCAGGAACATAAATTGCCTGCATCGAGGTGATTGAGTGACCCCGGGTTGAAGTGATGCGCTCTTGAAGCTGGCCCATTTCGTCAGCCAAAGTTGGCTGATATCCAACTGCAGAAGGCATACGTCCAAGCAGGGTTGATACTTCAGAACCAGCTTGGGTAAAGCGGAAAATATTGTCGATGAAGAGCAATACATCTTGCTTTTGAACATCGCGGAAGTATTCAGCCATTGTTAGCGCAGAAAGTGCTACCCGAAGCCGGGTCCCTGGTGGTTCATCCATCTGACCGAAAACTAATGC
>CAINLV010000037.1 GCA_903850565.1 uncultured Actinomycetes bacterium | reverse complement strand
GCCAGCGACGAAATGCTTTGACCGACCCCCAGAACTTCGCCCTGCTCGTCATCCCCACTATTGAGGGACAACATGGCCTGCAATGACGGCGTCGTTGCGGAAAACCCAACCACCACAACGGGCAAAACGAGAATCAACATGCCCAATGAGCCGGATGTTGCTGTCAGGCCAATCAACAACAAACCAACCGTCATCATCAGAACCCCGAGAAGGGCCATCCGAAACTCACCCAGCTTCGGAATCAATCGGCGAACCAGCATCCCCTGAGCCAGTGTCAGAATCAGTCCAATGTACGCAAAAACGTAAAAATTCCCGCGAAGGCTGACGCCGAATTGCTTTGTCAGCATGGCCAACGTCGTTTCGAACTGACCAAACGCAAACGTTGTCAAAAACACGGCGAAAATAATCGGCCCCAGAGTTCGATGGAGCAGTACACGAAACATCGCCCCGAACTTCAACCAGCCATGGCTCGCCGCTCGTTTCGCCGTATCCTTCTTCAGTGATTCCGGCAGCGACGTCAACCCGAACAGAAACGCCAACCCCGAAAGGGCTGCCGCCACATAACCTGGCGCGGCACTTGGTGCGGCCGTTAAAGTCGCCGGAGCAAACAACGAACCGAGCAGCGGACCAAACGTAAATCCGATCCCGAACGCAGCCCCGATAATTGCCATTCCCTTGCCGCGAGTCTTTTCGTCAGTGCAGTCCGCAATATAGGCCTGAGCGGTCGGAATTGTCGCCCCAGCAATCCCCGCACCGATGCGAGTCAGATATAACCAGACCAGCGGGCTGAGTCCCAGTATCGGCCCCGAATTGCCCCACTGTGTCACGAGCGCAAACAGAGCATAAAAGATTGTCGACCCCAATAATCCGACCAGCAGAACAGGCCGTCGACCGATTCGATCCGAGAGAATCCCCCACAGCGGTGCGAACAGGAACTGCATGGCCGAAAACGAAGCCATCAGACATCCCAGCAACATCCCCCCGCGACTGGTCAGCTTTCTGGTAAGTACGGCATTCCCTTCAAACGGGATCGCCTGTACTTCAGCCCCATTTGCTTCGCCGGTAAGTTCCACCCAGCAATCGGCAGGCAAAAAATGTTCGGCATACCGTGGCAAGAGCGGCATGACGATTCCGAACCCCAGCAGGTCCACAAAAACAGTAATGAAAATGATCAACAATGGCTTACGTGACACAGGATTCCTTTCGCGGTAACCAGAGTCAGTTTGGGATCAACCAAATCTCAACCCAGCTCAAATACCGCGCGGGGTTCAACTCGCAACTCTTCAAACATCGTCGCGACATGTTTCGCGAAACTGGAATGTAAGACGTAGACGAGTTCGTTTCCAGCAGCAACAACAATTCATCCGTCGCCAGGAACACAGTCCAGGCGAGCCGGCCGGCCGGCACAGCCGGTTTACGCGCGTCGGATGATGGGTTCAGAATAGGACAATCAATCGCGCGTTGACCAGGCGAGCCGAGGTGCGTAAGCCCTCGGACTCTTCCCTAATTTTTTACTCAGTACTCTCTCGTGACTACTTTCTGCCGTTTCGGCCCGCCTTCGGACTCTTCGTTCTTTCTCGCTGAAACTTTCATCAAACCAATTTGCGCAACTAGGAAAGTTTTGCGCGACATTGGAAAAAAAAGGCGTTTTCGACATTTCGGAGCCTGTGCGAGACTGTGTTGCGCGACGACGGCAGCGTTTGCGCGAATAAGGGATTTTGCGCAATATTGGCGGAAAACATTCCTTTTTCGACTTTCAGCCGTCTGAAAGTTTGCACAACTATGGAACGGGACGGTGGTCGAACCGTGCGCGAGACTCTGTTGCGCGACATTGGGAGTGTTTGCGCGACTATGAGATTCTTGCGCAATATTGGCGAAGAAGAGGCATTTTTCGACTTTCAGTCGACTGAAAGTTTGCGCAACTAAGGTGCGCAACGATGGGATTGTTTGCGCAACATTGGCGGAACGCAGGTTCTTTTCGATTTTCGGTCCCTTGAAAGGTTTGCGCGACTTTACCAAAGCCGTTTGAAAGTTTGCGCAACGATGGTGCGCGACGATGGTCGAGCATGCGCGAGACTATGGCGGCGTTTGCGCGACTCTGGAAACGCTCGTGTCGAGTTTTCAACGCAAGCGCAGGGTGGCGTCGAGTTTTCCAGACCCGCCAAAACATCAAACTAAGCCATTTTCGCAATCTTAAAAAGTTGATCAACTTGATCATTTCAGACCTTCAAGGTTTCTCTTCGCGAGGGCGAGCCGAAGCGGCTAGAAACTCGATTCGACGTAAGAAAGCAGCCCAGACCAAAAAAACATTGTGATGTCCTGATCTTTCTCCGTACCACTTTCTCAAAACTACTCTCTCGCCGCTTCGGCGCTCCCTCCAGGCAAACAGCGAACCGACTACGGCCCGCCCGCCGCCTCAAGCCGACGACGGGGCGAGCCGTATTAAATTTGATACCGAGATGTCAAAGATCAAATGTCGTCGTCAGGCTTTGATATCAGGAAATCCAGGCGAGTCGGCGATGTGAATCCCCAGATGTTTCCCGACCAGATACGTTATCTCCACGAGCTCGAGCGACGTGACGGCTAGGGTTGTATAAAATAAGTTGTCGTATGTAAATAGAAAAACAAAAAAAGTGAACGTTTGGAAGGTGCTCATGAAATCGAAAAATTCGCATTCAGATTCCATAAACGAACCCAAGAGCTGACACTTCCCGGCTCACCTCGTTTTCCCTTTTTAGCAATCTTTCGCGGGCAGTTATTTTTCCGGCAACGGGATCGTTGTTTGATCCGGCGTGCGCTGCGTCGATATGACCGGTTACGGAATCTGTCTTTCAGCAGGTGGACGGGGGACGCTCAATGACTCGACATCATCCATGCTCGCAGCAAAATCCGCTTGCAAAACGCCATCGCGACAGTATCGTAATATCCGCGATGGCCGAGAAACTGCCTGCGATCGCGGGTATCGCCAATAATTTTACTGGGGGCTGCCCTCTTTCTATTGTCAATCTCCGGAATGAATGAGTGTCAGGTTCCTTCTGAAGTCGGAGATGCTCTCATGATGCACGTATCGCAATTTGGCGACGTCTTGGAAGCGGCGGATCATTTGTCACATGATGAGCAGGAGGAGTTGATTGGTATCTTGCACCGCCGATTGGCTTAAGCGTCTCGCCAGGCGCTTCGTAGTACTAACGTTCGATTTCTTTGCGCGGCGCAAAGATTTTTCATGGGAGGGCGAGGTTGGCCTGATGAACTGATCGGAATTCAAGAGAGATGGAGGGGATTGGAGGTTTTAAATCT
>CAINLV010000036.1 GCA_903850565.1 uncultured Actinomycetes bacterium | reverse complement strand
ATGATGTTCATCAAAGTTGATTTACCGGAACCGGATGGACCCATGATCGCAACATATTCACCTGGACGGATTTGTAAATCAACACCAGCGAGAGCAAAGATTGCCGCATCACCCACTCCGTATTGTTTTACGGCACCCTTTACATCAATAACTAACTCCATCAGCCGTTACCACGAGCCCCGCCGCCAATACCGCCGCCAGCTCCTGCGAGTGCGCTAACACCTCCAGGAACACCGCCAACTGCAAAACCGTTACTGCTGGTCGTACGGGTGACAGAAGGAAGCGCTACTTTCTGACCTTCCTTAAGTCCGGACTGAATTTCATCTGAACTATCGCCCTTTAATCCAACAATTACCGGAGTAGGTGTACTGACTTGAACTCCAGCTTTTGTACTAACAACATTTACGAAACTGGTGCCGCCTCGAGTAGTAACAGCTTGAGCTGCAACTTGAATCACGCCAGTTGCAAATCCAGTACTTACTGTTGCCGTTGATGTCATTCCAACTTTGAGACCAGGCACGTTTCCATCAACTGAAAAAGTTGCACCGTAGCTGGTTACTCCACCGCTAGATGTTGGGAGTAGATCAACCTGCAACACCTTTCCCGTCGCAGTGACATTAGGCAAAGCATCAAAAGTAAATGAGGCATCCTGGCCGGCCATAATTTTGGCGGCATCTGCTTCGGAGAAGCTAGCTGATACGCGAAGCGCGGTTGTATTGGTCAAGACAATAAAACCTGTTGCTGAGGTCGTATTCGTCGCCTGCGTAAAGGCAGTTCCTACGCTTCCTCCAATAGCAGTTGAAATCGATGCAACATCTCCAGAAACAGGCGCCTTTACGACAGCTCCTGCCACATTTTTTAACGCTTGATCGTAATTGGCTTGCGCTATTTGCTGTTGCAACTGAGCAAGAGTTGGTTCAGTCGAACCGATATTTTGGGTAACTTTCAAATTATCAAGTGTTGCCTGCGCAGTTGTAATTGCAGTTCTAAAAGGTGTGAGCGAATTTGCATCTTTAGCAAGATTAATTTTTTGGTTAGAAAGCGCGGTGTTATAGGTTGTTTGGAGAGTCTGCAAACTTTGTTGATCTTTCAAAAGTGATGCGCTCTGATTTTGAATGGCGCTATCTAGTGCAGCCTTTGCATTAATTAGCGCTGTGTTGTACGACATCAATTGTGTGCACTGAGGGTTTATCGTTTGGATGGTTGAGCACCACGGAACAGTAATTCCAGCTGGTCCATACAGTCCTAAATAATTATCGAAATTTAATTGTGCCCCAGCTAGCGAAACTTTGGCTGCGTCAATACTTTGTTGATAGTTTTTTGCACTGAAAACTTGGTTAGCGGTGGCATCATCGAGCGCTTTCTTTGCCGCATCCACTGTGGCCTGATATGTAGCAATATTTTGAGTAATTGTGTCTTGCTGAGTTCCGAAATTTTGATTTGCTGTATCCACGCTTAGTTGTGCTTGGTTTAATTGTGAAGCAGCTGATGCAACTGATGCTTTCGCGGTAATTAATGACGAGAGGGCCTGAGTGACCGCAGTTTGTAGAGCGGTGGTATCCAAAGTTGCCAGTGTTTCTCCGGCGCGAACATGATCGCCAACTTTTACATTAAGCGTTTTCAGTGTTCCAGCCACCAATGGTGCTAAACCGATATCTCCGGGACTAATTACTTTGCCAGAAGCCGAGACGGTCGCTTGAACATCACCTCGTGAAACGCTCACTGTTTGCAAGGCGACTGGCGCAGCTTTTGGATGCAACGTCGAGTAGCCCCAAAATCCTCCCCCGGCGATTGCCAAAACTAATACGAGATTGATGACCAAAACACGGGTAGGAACTTTTCGCATTCCTCCACCGTATGCCAGCAGGCTTACATATTCCCGGACATTTCGCTGTGGAATGGCTGAGACTAGTTAGAAATCGTGCTTGATAAACCTGAAATCATCGAGGCGACCAGGCTTGATCACCATGGCGATCAATCACCCAGCAGTTATATTCACTTAGCTCAGGCTTCATAAAAAGATAGGCCCCATCCCGGCCCGCGACCACCATGGCCGTAGCTAGCGCATCAGCTAGACCTCCATCAGGCCCATAAACAGTTGCAGAGCGCGCTCCAAGTGCAATGAGCCCAGTATGTGGGTCACGAATATGAGCTCCTCTTTCATATGTACCAGATGTGGCAATTGCTCCATCCATAATGTCGAATACTTTTACAACAGTGTGCGCTTCTTCAGGATGGCGAATTCCAATATTCCACGGCTTCCCATTTTCAAATCCACCGGCAAGTGAAAGATCTCCGGCACAATTAATTTGAATATTTTCGGCACCATGAGATTTTAAGATATCAATTGCTT
>CAINLV010000035.1 GCA_903850565.1 uncultured Actinomycetes bacterium | reverse complement strand
GACCACCCCCACAGCAGGACAAGAAAGACGGCTCGGGATGGAACCTCGCCCTCCCGAAGATAAAGCCGCCAAGTGGTGGGCCTCGAAGACTCGACCGCACCCTACAGTTCACTCAATTTTCCAATTCAGTTCGTCCATAGTTGTGCAAACGGTCCGATTGTCGCTCAAGCTCGCCATAGTTGCGCAAACTTTCAGACCCCTGAAACATCAAAAAACGCCTGTAATCCTCCAATGTTGCGCAAACAGATCCCATAGTTGCGGGCAATCACTTCCATTGTCGTGCAAACTGAAATCCCTGGGGAAAGCCCGATAAACCGGCCAATGTTGCGCAAATAATCCCATAGTTGCGCAAGTTTCTCAAACATAAGTTTCAAACAGTTGTATCCGGAAACTGAAGCGGCAGGGGAGAGTCGCTAGCAGCGGACGAAGGTGCTCATCGCGCGGAGAATTCCGTAAACTTTTGGCCGCTTGGCAGAGAAATCCAAACATCCAGGGTTTACACTCTGTTTGTTCGGTAATCGCCACACAAAAACTGCCAGGAATACCGTTTCTATGACCACATTGGTTTTTCCGCAAACTTGGGATCTCGCTTCGCTCGCACCGGCTCCGTTAACGACTTCGTTTCGTGAGCAACTGGATCAATTCAAACTTCGGTTGAAGAACCTGGCTGTGGCGACGAACTCACTGCCACCGGTTGATGCTCGGGCTGAAAATATTTCGCGTTGGGTGACGTTGATTACCGAATACGAACTCGTTGACGCGACGGGGGCGGACTATCGAGCGCTTGCCGACTGTTACGCGGCGGCGGATGCCGAAAACAACTCGTACCGGCAGTTGCAAGCGGAACTCGCAGCGATTACTCCTGATCGGGAACAGATTGCGACGAATGTTGAGTTTGCTTTACGCGATGCGACTGAAGCCAATTTTCTGGCGTTTGTTGATGCCGATCCCGTCTTGAAACGTAATCGGTATTTTCTGGTGACTCGGCGACGGAACGCGGAATTGCGGTTGCCGAAATCTCAGGAACTTTTGGCTTCGGACCTGGCGGTTGACGGGCTGTTCGGTTGGGGGCGTCTCTACGATCGCATTTCATCATCGCTCAAAGTCCAGGTTCAAGAGAAGGGGGCTTTGGTCACTCGGTCGCCGGGTCAGGTCCAATTCGATTCGCCTCAGCGAACCGTTCGCGAAAACAACTTTTTTGCTCTTGATGGAGCGTGGGCGACGATCGCCGATACGTGTGCCGATGCGATCAATCACATCGCGGGAACTCGGCTGACAACCTATCGGCATGTCGGGCTGAGGGATCATTTAGAAGCACCACTACGAGCGAACCGGATGACTCGTGAAACGCTCGACACAATGTGGTCGACGATTTCGGCGAATAAGAGCGTGCTGAATGAATACCTTGCCAAGAAAGCTCAACTGATTGGAGTTGATCGGCTCGCCTGGTTTGATCAGTGGGCACCGCTGCCTCAATTGCCGGGCGTTGGGAATGTTGTTGACATTTCTTACGATCAGGCGTGCGAATGGATTGTCGATGCGTTTCAGTCGTTTAGTCCGGAATTGGGTGACTTTGCCAAGTTG
>CAINLV010000034.1 GCA_903850565.1 uncultured Actinomycetes bacterium | reverse complement strand
CTACGACGCAGAAACTACCGTTTGGCCACCACGGCAGCAATCATCCAGTGAAGGATCTCCAAACGGGTCGAATTGAAATTACGGCGCAAAACCACAACTACGCGTGAAGTAGAAACAATTTAAGTAGACTCGCCCGCATGAGTGAACTAAAAGCTGCTGGAATCACCGATCCAGTACTTGCTGCCTCGTATTCCCAATGCAAAAAACTTAATTCACAGCACGGAAAAACTTATTATCTAGCTACCTTGCTCCTGCCCGCAGCTAAGCGACCGTTCGTTCACGCTCTATACGGATTTGCCAGATACGCCGATGAAATTGTTGATGATCTGGCGTCGACTTTAACAGATAGTGAAAAAGCAGCAGCGCTCAAAGGTTGGGGCGCTCAAGCGATTTCAGATATCAAATCTGGTGAAAGTACTGATCCAGTTGGCCGCGCACTTGTCGACACTGCCCGGAGATTTTCAATCCCAATCGAATATTTCGAAGCATTTCTAGCGTCAATGGAGATGGATTTAACTGTAAAAGAATATGCAACTTACGATGATCTTCTTAAATATGTCTATGGAAGCGCCGCCGTTATTGGCCTACAAATGGTGCCGGTACTTGGAGCCCTTTCGCAAGATGCCTACGAATCAGCCAAGAAACTCGGAATTGCATTCCAACTTGCAAACTTTATTCGAGATATTGGTGAAGATCTAGAACGCGGACGTATCTATATTCCGATTGATGAACTTGCGCGATTTGGCGTTACTCGAGAAGATCTATATGCGCGTGTGGTTACGCCAAAGATTATTGAAGCTCTAAAGTTTCAGATTGAACGAGTCCGTCAATTACAACGTGAAGCAGCAAGTGGAATCGAAATGTTGGAAGAATCAAGTCGTCCGTGTATCGAAGCAGCAAGTGAACTGTATTGTGGAATTGTTGATGAAGTTGAAGCCATCGGTTATGACATATTTAATTTTAGAGCTAAAACTTCTACCTGGCGCAGACTAAAAGTTACCCTACCGGCCTACATCAGAGCGATAAAAGCGCGTTAGATCTTTCGTCCCCAATAACTCCAAAGTTGTAAAATACCCAATACCAGAGCAAATCCAAACGCAAGATCTTCAATAGGGGCGCTGGCAATGCGCCAGCCAGCAATCGCACTCGGTGAATACATCACGATGTTTCGCGAAGTGAGCCACCAATTGGTCAAAAGTTGAAAAGGTAAAATAATTGCATATGCCGTCCAAAAACTTTTTCGCAACAACATTCGACTTCTCGTCAGAAATCCGTCAGAAATTACTGCAAGAGCGACCGCCAGAAGTGCAATCTGCGTATAGGTCATTTCTCATCACCTACGTTCCAATGAGTGTTAACTCTTCGCACTGCCTCTATAGTCATGATTGCCGCCAGCGGAACAATAATGAAAAAGAGAAATTCCTCAACTGGTATTCGACCAGGAAGATAGATTCCCAGAATTTGAGTTGTGTCGAAATACCAATGACCAGATTTTATGGCGTAGTAATCCCAAACTAAAAAGATGATTGCGATGGGTGTAATGGTAAGCAGCACTCGCTTAACTCGTTTTAATACCTGCACTTTAAGAGCAATTTCAAGCCAAAAGGAGCCAGCTACCGTGAAGAGCAGCATTGCGAGATAGCCAAATTTCAACACGGCTAATCCTCTCATTATTTTCTTTTCTTCTCCTCACGCAGAGCTTCTCCTATTGAGGCGTGCTAAAGTTTCCACCAACGGGAGCCGATTTATTGGCTGAGAGGACCTGAAATTCAGGTCGACCGTGAGACCAGTTCGGTAATGCGAATTGGAAAGGGGTTATAAATGCATTCTCTTAATTCTTTCCTCATGACTACAGTTTTTACTGCGTGGAAATATGACTTAACGCTGCTCGAACTTGTTGCCTTTGTGACATCAGTAGTTGGAGTTGCTCTTGGAATTTTTGGACCTAGATCAACGTGGCCATGGTGGAACGTTT
>CAINLV010000033.1 GCA_903850565.1 uncultured Actinomycetes bacterium | reverse complement strand
GATGCTCTTCTTCAAGACCTTGCGATTCCATTTTGAATCAAGGAAATCGAAGTTGAAAGAATTGGCAAGTTCATCTTTGCGAAGATACAACGGCAAACTTGTAGGTGGGACCCATGCTTCGGCAACGGCCATTCGATCATCTGGGTATGAATCTAGAATTTTGCGCCAGGCTCGATAAATTTCGTGCACGCCATCTTGATCCCAATATGGCATCTTCTGAACCTTTAATAACTCTGGGTCAGTAGTGATGTCCGGAAGCCCTTGCTCTTTAATCATCCCGTGTGCAACATCGATGCGGAAGCCATCTACGCCACGGTCCAACCAGAATTTCAATACATCTTCGAAGTGTGCTCTGACTTCTGCATTCTCCCAATTGAAGTCTGGCTGTTCTACTGCGAAAAGGTGTAAATACCATTGGCCGGCGGTTCCATCAGCTTCGGTAATTCGATGCCATGCTGGTCCACCAAAGACGGCTTGCCAGTTGTTGGGTGGAAGTTCACCGTTGGCGCCTTTACCTTCACGGAAAATATAGCGAGCGCGCTCGGGCGAATGAGGAGCAGCCCTTAGCGCATCTTGGAACCATTGATGTTGATCGGAAGAATGGTTGGGAACGATGTCAACAATGAAACGTATGCCCATTTCATGCGCTTCTTTAATAAGTTGTTCGGCTTCAGCCAGGGTTCCGTAATCAGGTTCGATGTTCATGTAATCGGCAACGTCGTACCCATGATCATTTTGAGGTGATGGGTACCAAGGGGTAATCCATATGGCGTCAATGCCCAACTTCTTCAAGTATGACAATTTAGAACGAATACCTTCTACATCGCCCTTGCCATCGCCATTGGCATCAGCAAAGGAACGAATGTAAATCTGGTAGGTGACCGCATCGCGCCACCAAGGCCGTTCAGTTCGGGAAGGTAGAGAAGTAGACATGGGATTCCTCTCGGTTCGTGCTAAACGGGTTCTTCTAAATACTGCGATAAGAATACGCGTTCGGCCTGCGTTAAGGGCCTTGATTTATCTTTCGCATCAGTGACTGCTACCTGGACCGTCTTTACTCGAGCATGCAGCCCATTCTTGCTCAACATTTCATACTCCAAGGCAAAAGAAGCGGTCCCGATTTTCGTGACCCAAATGATGACTTCGAGATCGAAACTGCCTTCAAAGATAGGTATTAGATAATCAACTTCAGTACGGCCAACCACCATATCGCTCAGGATTGGCGTCAATCCTTCGCGAACTCTAGAAAACCAGAAGAAATCCGACCGAGCTTCTTGGGCGTAGGTCAGATAGGTAGCGTTGTTGACATGACCAAAAGCATCCAGGTCATCCCAGCGCACATGCGCTTTGCCTTGAAATCGCATTACCTGGTGAGCTTTCGATAAGTGACTCGGTGGGGCCTGGCTGCTTCAGCGCCAAGGCGGGAGATCTTGTTCTGCTCGTACGATTCAAAGTTTCCTTCAAACCAGACCCCTTGCGAATCGCCTTCGTAGGCCAAAATATGAGTAGCGATCCGGTCCAGGAACCAGCGATCGTGGGAGATAACAACGGCGCAACCGGGAAATTCCAGAAGTGCATTTTCTAAGGAACCTAAGGTTTCAACATCCAGGTCGTTGGTCGGCTCATCCAAGAGCAATAGATTTCCGCCCTGCTTTAGCGTCAGCGCCAAATTCAATCGGTTTCGCTCACCGCCCGAGAGGACTCCAGCTGGCTTCTGCTGATCGGGACCTTTAAATCCAAAAGCGGAAACATAAGCACGCGAAGGCACTTCAACATTTCCCACCTTCATGTAATCCAAACCGTCGGAAACCACTTCCCACAAGGTTTTCTTTGGGTCGATGCCGCCGCGCGACTGATCCACGTAGGAAATCTTGACGGTTTCGCCAATCTTCACCGTGCCGCTGTCGGCAGGTTCCAATCCAAGAATGGTTTTGAATAGTGTGGTCTTTCCGGCACCGTTTGGTCCAATAACTCCAACGATTCCGTTTCGAGGAAGGGTGAAGGAGAGATCATCAATAAGTAGGCGCTCGCCAAAGCCCTTCTTCAAGTGATCAACTTCGACAACAATATTTCCCAGACGTGGCCCTGGCGGAATTTGAATTTCTTCGAAGTCCAACTTGCGGGTCTTATCGGCCTCGGCGGCCATCTCTTCATATCTAGCCAGACGAGATTTGGATTTTGCTTGGCGGCCTTTGGCATTCATGCGAACCCACTCAAGTTCTTCACTCAAGCGTTTGGCCCGCTTGGCATCCTTCTGGCCTTCAATTTTCAGACGAGTCGACTTGGTCTCTAGGTAAGTGGAGTAGTTACCTTCGTATGGATATGCGCGACCTCGGTCTAGCTCCAAAATCCATTGAGCTACATTGTCCAGGAAGTACCTATCGTGAGTAATCGCGACAACGGTTCCGGGGTACTTGCTCAAGAATTGTTCCAGCCACAAAACGGATTCGGCATCCAGGTGGTTAGTCGGCTCATCTAGCAATAGGAGATCGGGTGACTGCAGAAGCAACTTGCAGAGCGCAACGCGGCGACGCTCTCCACCGGAGAGGACGCTGACATCGGCATCAGGTGGTGGGCAACGTAGGGCATCCATGGCCTGTTCCAATTGTGAATCTAGCTCCCAGGCATTTCGATGATCCAACTGCTCTTGGAGGTTACCCATCTCGGCAAGCAACTTGTCATAGTCGGCGTCGGGGTTACCCATTTCATCGCTGACTTCATTAAATCGATTGAGAATGGCAATGGTGTCGGCCACGCCCTCTTGAACATTTTCCAGAACTGTCTTGGAATCATCCAGGTGCGGCTCTTGGAGCAAGATGCCGACGGAATATCCTGGCGTCAAAAATGCTTCGCCATTAGAAGGCTGCTGTAGTCCGGCCATGATCTGAAGGACGGTGGACTTACCGGCGCCATTGGGCCCGACCACGCCAATTTTGGCCCCAGGGAGGAACATCAAGGTGACGTCGTCCAAAATGACCTTGTCGCCATGCGCTTTTCGCGCCTTTTTCATCGTATATATGAACTCAGCCATAGTGAGAAACCTTAGTGGTTGGACTAGGTAGACTTAAATTATTGCGCCTGTAGCTCAGTCGGATAGAGCACCCGCCTTCTAAGCGGGTTGTCGCAGGTTCGATTCCTGCCAGGCGCGCTTGCCTTTTTTACTCTAAATTCCTCACCACATCACCTCACCAAGGAGTTCCATGACTACAACCCCCGCTGTGCCCACGAAGAAATTGATTGCCGTCGTCACGGGCGCTGCCGGAGGAATTGGCGGAGGTATTGCCAAAAAGTTGGCAAGCCAGGGGTACTTGATAGCGCTAACCGATCTCCATCAAGATGCCCTCGAAATTGCCGCAGCACAGATTCCAGGCAGTGTGGCAATCTCGTGCGACCTTCGTCATGAAGATCAGGTCGTTAACCTTGGAAATCAAGTCTTAGAAAAATTAGGTCAACCTACGCTCTTGGTCAATGCCGCCGGAGTTTTCTTCGAACACGACTTAACCCAAACAACTGTCGAACAATATGACTTACTGATGGATGTAAATGTAAAAGGAATTTTCCTGTCGTGTAAGACTTTCATCCCGGGAATGATCGCAAATGGTGGCGGTTCAATTGTTAACATCGCTTCCACTGCGGGATTGCATGCAGGATCTACTCGACCTATTTATTCGGTATCAAAAGCAGCAGTCATCATGATGACTCGCTCTATCACCGTGGACTTTGGTGGCAAAGGGATTCGAGCCAATGTCGTCTGTCCAGGATTGATTGACACGCCAATGGCTGACTGGATTACCTCTCGTCCGGATGCGTTGGAAAAATGGGCCCAATCATTACCTGCCGGTCGAATTGGAACTGTCGAAGATATTGCCAAGGCCGTGAGTTTTCTAGCATCGCAAGATTCTGACTATATGTTTGGAAGCGTGGTCGTCGTCGATGGTGGAAGTCGTCCATAATCCAAACTATCGTTAGAGCCTAAGGTTCCAGCAAGGGAGGCCGACGATGCAGGAGTTCACGGACTTTCTTGCGAAACAGCCTTCCTTCAGCGCACTTTCAACCGATGATCTAGAGCGGTTATCTTCCAATATCGAAGTCGAATATTTTGCCGAAGGCACGGTAATAATCGTTGTGGGTTCGGACCCGTTAAATCATTTTTACATTATCAGAACTGGTTCAGTAGAAGTTTTGGACCGTGGCAATGTTGTAGATCTTCTGGACTCGGGAGATGCTTTTGGGCATACCTCGTTATTGGCGGGGCTACCTCCTCAATATTCGTTTCGAGCCGCTGAAGATACTTTGTGTTACCGGCTACCAGATCCGCGAGAAATTGTTCAAAATCAAAGTGCCTTAAATTTCAACCAATTTGGCACTACCGTCACCAGAAATCGCTTAACTGCAACTGCCGTAATGTCAGATGCGCAAGCCATGGTCACCAAATTTATGCGCGAGATCGTTTGGGTCAATGCCACGGATTCAATTCGCGAAGTTGCGATTGCCATGTCTGCGGCAGAGCAGTCCTGTGCAATTATCAGATCGCCAGAGGGTCTGGGAATTATCAGCGACCGCGACTTTCGCAGTCGAATCGGTGTTGGCGAAATCAGCATTGACTCCCCCGTTCACTCGATCATGAACTCCCCATTAATAACAATTCCCGACAACATTTCCTTGGCTACTGCATTTCTTCGGATGGTGGAATCAGGAGTCCATCACTTGGTCGTCTTGAATGACTCAGGTCATCCCGTCGGTGTTGTGCGCGCCATGGACCTGGCTTCAGTTGAACTTCGTAATCCGTTGATGATTCGGGTTGCTATCGAATCTGCTAAGTCGCTAGATGAACTTTTCGCAGCTTCCAAATTGCTAATGCCAACCTTGGTAGAACTTCACGACAGCGGCATTCCTTCATTGCATGTTGGCGCATTAATGTCTGCGATTGTCACTGCAATTCTGAGCCGCTTGATCAAATTGGCACCAGAAAAGAAGACTCTAGTTGACCATTCGTGGCTGATTTTGGGATCTATGGCCAGAGGTGAACCGTTGCCAATCTCTGATGTGGACACCGCCATCGTTTGGGCCGACCTGAGCGATGGCGCCGACCCCAGTCTTGAAATTCAACAGAGCGCTCAAGAATTTTTACTGCTCATGGAGAAGTGCGGCTTGCAGCGATGTACCAATGGCGCCAATGCCGACAACCTGCTTTTTAGTCGTTCTAAATCATCCTGGATAAAGGCTTCCAGCGGGTGGTTGACCGACCCCACTTTGGCTGGAGCATTGCTTCTCTCGGCCATGGCTGCAGATAGTCAACCTATTACTCAAATGGCTCTAGGAAGAACCATCACTGAGACCATTAGGGAAACTTCCAGAACTCATGCCTTCCTACAACAATCACTTCTCTTCGCCGTTGCCAAACGTCCTCCAATCGGCTTCGTTCGTGAATTTGTCGTTCATCAAACTGGAGAGAATAAAGGCGAGCTCAACTTAAAGGATGGTGGATTAACGCCCATCTCATCTTTGGCTCGTTGGTTAGCCATAGCCCAAGGAGATGTCCGTGGTGGCACGATAGATCGGCTCAATCGAGCAAAAGCGGCCGACATACTGCTCAACGACGAAGGCGAAATTCTCATCAATGCTTTTTCCAACATCCACCAAATGATCTTCGAGCAAGAAATTTTAGCTATTCGTGAAGGCAGGGCTGGATCTACCTGGATTTCTCCAGAGCAACTTGATTCTTTGACCCGAAGCCACTTGAGAGAGAATTTCCGGGCTATCTCTACGATTCAAGATCGTATTCAAAGTGAATGGGAAATTCGGTTGCGATGAAATGGCCAAAGAGGTTTGCTCAAATTTCGCCAAATATTTTGGATTTACCCTGGAAAGAAATTGACTACTGCTCAATAGATCTGGAAACAACGGGATTGAACCTCAAGCGAGACGAAATCATTTCCATCGGCCTTACCCAGATTCATCAAGGTCGCATAAGTAGCAAATCCAATTTCTATCAAGTGATAAAACCGACCGGGCATCCTTCGATTTCTTCAGTGCTTATCCACGGCCTTCGTTCGGTTGATTTAGAAAGTGCCAGACCATTGCAAGAGGTCATTCCAAACTTGGTCCTGGAGTTAACGGGACGAACCTTAATTGCTCACGCTGCTTGGGTGGAGCGCGCATTCTTGGCTGAGAAGTTCAAAGGAACTGGTTTCACCTATCCCAATCAAGTATTAGACACTGCATCTTTGGCACGAGCCTGCGGGATAAAAGCGCTAGAGTCCGGTAAAGAACCATCATTGGAATTTATAGCTCGTCACTTAGGGCTGCCCGTGTACTCGCCGCATCATGCACTTGGAGACGCTTTAACGACCGCTGTCGTCTTTCTGGCCCTGGCAAGCGATTTAGAGCGAAAGCATCGAACTAACCGCGAAGCGGGCCTTACCCTTCAAGATTTATTCGATATTTCCCGGCATCACGCTTCATAATTTTCGACATAAAAAAGCGGGCCGCCCCCTCAGGCAACCCGCTCTTTCTTTTAACTCAGTTACGAATTAAGCACCAAGTTTGGCAAGCTGTGCAAGAAGTTTCACACCGAAAATGCTGGTTGGTGTGGTCTGTGCAAAGCCAAGTTCTGGGTGAAGTCCTGGGCAGTTGAAACCAAGGAAGTTGATTGCCTTCTTGACGGAAGCAGCCTTTGCAGTGTCACCGTAGTTGGTCAATGCCAACGCATAGGTGGTTGCAGTGAATGGGTAGACCGCTGGATCCGTTGCGTTGTAATCGAAAACAACAGTTCCATCAGCGTTAACGGTTGCTTGCGCAGCCATTGCAAGAGCTGAATCAGAGTTAGGAGTAATCGAGTTACCTGCGGCGTTGATGACGTTGGTCAATTGCAATCCGTAAGCAGCAGCAAAAGAAATCTCCGAGTATGTGATGGAGTACTTGGTGTTCTTCGCTAGCTGAGATACACCAGCTGATCCTGATGCGGAGCGGAAGTGAACTGGATCCTTGGTGATGTCACCAGGGAAAGCAGCGCTGAATGCATCAGCAGGTGCCTTAGTCCAGACTGAAGGAACTGACTTGTTCAATGCACGAACCAGGTTATTGGTTGTGCCGGAGTTGTCAGCACGATAAATAACGGTGATTGCTTGGTTTGGCAGGGTACGGCTGATGTTTGAAGTTTGGGTACGGAGAACAACTGGATTGCCTTGCTTGTCTTTAACGACAACGCCGTTTGTCTTCTTCAAAACAACAGTAGTAATCGTTTTGTTGTTGTCAGCGACAATTGCTGGGTCATTCCACTTAGTGATTTGACCTGCAAAGATTCCAGCGATTGTTGAGCGGGACAGGTTCAAAGGCTTGGAGGTATTGAGGTTGGTCAAGATACCTACTGGCCAGATAACAGTTGGGATGTGAATTTCATTGGCAACTGGGGTTGCATGAACTGAGTCAGAGTATGCGAAGTCAACGGTCTTGTTCTGCATGGCTGTCTTGCCAGCACCGGAACCGCCGCCTGGATAGTCATAAGAATCACCGGTAGCAGCTTGATATTCAGCCTTGCACTTGTCGATGATTCCAGAAACTGAAGTTGCGCCAGCGGCCTTTAGAACAGCGGCATTGGCGATAGGAGCAAAAGCTAAAAGAATTGCGGCTGCACCAGCAGTGGCAATCTTGGTTGATCGTGAAAGTTTCATTGAAACCCTTCCAGGTTAAGTACATAGGAATATGCAGTTACGTAGCCAAAGATTAAATAAGGGAAGAAACTTGCTCTAGACAGAATCTGAAGTGTCGGCTAACTCAAAGTGAACAACGCGTGAAGCATTTCTGCTTTTTCGGTTTAGCCAAAACGTCCAGAAACGTAGTTTTCGGTTCGTTGATCACGTGGGCGACTGAAGATCTCATTGGTTGGCCCAACTTCAATCATGGAACCTGGCCCGCCATCAGATAGGAAGAAGGCGGTGTAATCACTTACTCGCGCCGCTTGCTGCATGTTGTGGGTAACAATAATGATGGTCATGGTTTGAGCCAGTTGACCGATGGTGTCTTCAATTCGAAGCGTTGAACCTGGATCGAGCGCAGAACAAGGCTCATCCATCAGGAGAACCTTTGGCTTCACAGCAAGCGCACGAGCGATACACAAGCGCTGTTGCTGTCCGCCAGACAATCCCCCTGCATGAGCGCCCAGGCGATCTTTTACTTCAGCCCAAAGTCCAGCCCGTTCCAAGCACTCCTGCATCAAATTTTCGCGGTCAGAGACCTTTAACTGGGCAAGTTTTAAACCGGAGAGAACATTTTCGCCAATCGTCATGGAAGGGAATGGGTTGGGTTTTTGGAAAACCATTCCAATCTGCAGACGGATTTTGGTGACGTCGGTTCCCTTTGCATAAACATCTTTGCCATCAAGCAGTACTTCACCAGCCATTGCGGCGCTGGGAATGAATTCATGCATTCGGTTGAGAGTCCGAATAAATGTGGACTTACCACACCCAGAAGGTCCAATTAGCGCCGTGACGGTGCCGGCAGCGAAATCTAGAGATACATCTGATAGCGCGTGGTGCTTTCCGAACCAGGCATGGATGCCACGAGCTTCAAGTCCAGAACCCAAAGGGGCGTTTCCAGGCATTTTTGCCTTAGCGCGCTCCGATGCTACGTCCCCGAGGCTTGATTTTGAAGGGGCTGCTTCTACGGACATGTTATCTCCATCATCGTTGTTGATTGGCAATGTCATTTTGATTTCATCCTTCGACCACCCAGAGTTCTCGCCGCGACAAAAAGTACCAATACTAAAATTAGCAGAATTAATATGCCAGTCCATGCCCGCTGGACTGATTCAGGAGTACCCATCATCAATCCTTTCCAAACATAGAAAGGAAGCGCACCTTGGTAATCCTTAAAGGGATTCCAATTCAATTTATCCGATCCACCGATAGTAAAGAGCAGCGGTGCGGTTTCTCCAGCGATGCGCGCTACTCCCAGGATCGTTGCTGTTATCAGGCCATTGCGAGCTGCCGGAACAACAATTGTTGCAACGGTCTTCCATTGAGTAGCTCCAAGGGCTTGACCTGCTTCACGAAGGTCGTTTGGCACCAACAACAAAACTTCTTGTGCTGTTCTGGTCACAGTTGGGATCATCAAGATTGATAAAGCAAACGCCCCAGCGATTCCAGAGGCTTTGATTGGTGTCGTGACGATGATCGACGCAAAGATAAATAGTCCGGCAACGACGGAAGGAACTCCAGACATTGCCTGAACAATGAACTGAATGAAGTTTGCCCCTGGACCTTTGATTTCGGTCAGGTATAACGCGGTCAGAATTCCCATCGGAACCGAAAGAATGATGGAGATCAAAATCAAATAGAGGGTACCAACCAGCGCATGCAATAACCCGCCAGCAGATATTGGATCTTGGTACGAAGCGCTAAACATGGATTGAGTAAAGAGCGACCAATGCAACCCTTTGACTCCATGTGAAATTGTGGTGGCCAAGATGCTGATAACCGGAGTGAATACCAACGCGGCGCCGGTGAGTGCAATTGAAGAAACAATTGCATCAGCCGCAGCAGCACGTCCGCGAATTCGCCATTTGCGAATGGAAAGTGATGTGGTGCCAATAACGAAAAAGAGAAAGGCGTAAGCCAACTTCCCTTTCATCGGCGTCATAGCAACAATCACTACCGAAGCCAGAAGCGAAACTATTAACAGAAGAATGGTTGGCGCAATTTCCTTAGGGGTAGCCTGCCAGGGTTTTTGAGGAACAACTGGAGTTGCAGTCGTTGTCATCTTATTTACCGGACTTCAAGGTTCGCTTGACGATCGAATTGGCCGCCAAGTTGATCAAAAGTGTAAGCACGAATAACACGAAACCAGCGGCCAAAAGCGCTTTTGTTTCATCCCCCACTGCTTCGCCCCATTTGAGAATGATCATCGACGCAACGTTGCCGCCAGCGCCATAGAGAATATGGAAGTTGGCTTTAAAGACCACGTTGAGGACGGTGAAGACTGCAACGGTTTCGCCAAAGGCACGTCCAAGTCCCAACATAGCGCCGCCGACAACACCGCTAGAACCAAAAGGCAGAACTACGGTTTTGATCATTGCCCAACGTGTAGCTCCGAGTGCATAAGCAGCCTGAACCCGATCCAAAGGAGTTTGTGCAAAAATTTCACGAGACACCGAAGTAACGATCGGAATAATCATGATCGCCAAAACCAATCCAGCGATAAAGGGCGAGCGCTCGAAGAATGGTTGCGGTGCATCAAAAATCGGAATCCATCGCAAATACTTATAGAGCAGTTTTGCCCAGTATTCCGCCATGGGCATCAATACAAAGTATCCCCACAAGCCATAAAGAATTGAAGGAAAGGCTGCCATCAAGTCGACAACGCTCACTAACAATTTTTTTAATCGATCCGGAACATAAAAAGAAAGGAAGAGCGCACAGAGAACGGAAAGCGGAACGCCAACGACTAATGCGACCGATGCGATCAAAATCGTACCGATTAACATAGCGCCGACACCGAAGGTATTTGTTACTTGCCCACTGTCAGATGTTACTGATTCCCATTTATACCCAGTCAGAAAGTGGAAACCTTCACTCTTAAAGGTTTGAAATCCACGAAGGGCTAAAAAGAGTCCAATCAAAGTTAAAATTAGAAGCGACAACATTCCGACGCCGGTCACTGTTCCACGAAAGACTCGATCTGAAACTCGAGGTTTTGTCGTGATTTCCCTAGGGGAAGGAGGGGCGACTTTTTCTGCCATCATTGAACTCACACGCGGATAGTGTCGGTTACCAGGTGCAAATATGTGGAACTCAGGTGAACCGAAGGTGAACGACAGGTGAAATCGAGTCCAGCACCATTCCCCGACTTTTAGCCGGTGAAGGTGCCCTAGGCTTGGCTCATGGCTTCTGACTCCCCCAACCTGATTTGGGTCGACTGTGAAATGACCGGATTAGACCTGAATAAAGATGTACTGGTCGAAATTGCCGTCCTAGTCACCGATTCCCAACTCAATGTCTTGGGCGAAGGTGTGGACCTAGTCATCAAAGTTGATCAGGAGCATCTTGATGGGATGAATGATTTCGTGCGGAATATGCACACCGAATCTGGGCTGATTAATGAAATCTCTGCCGGGGTTTCCTTATCCGAGGCAGAAACCTTGATCTTGGATTACCTGAAGAAATATGCCCCAGATGCTGGAAAATCCCCGCTGGCTGGTAATTCGGTCTCGGTGGATCGGACCTTTATCTCTCGGGATTTACCCGCCGTAAATGAGTACTTGCATTACCGAACTGTGGATGTCTCATCCATCAAGGAGCTAGCCCGCCGCTGGTATCCCCGCGTCTATTTCGCCGCCCCTAAGAAAACGGGAAACCATCGAGCACTTGGCGATATTCGCGATTCCATCGATGAGCTTGAGTACTACCGAAATTCCATTTTTATCCCTTCGTAAAATTCGCTAAATCCACCGGCTTAAAGCCTCAGCCAGGCGTGCGCTAGTATTACCCCCTCATGGTGGGCGTAGCTCAGCTGGTAGAGCACTCGGTTGTGGTCCGAGATGTCGCGGGTTCGAGCCCCGTCGCTCACCCCACCTTTATTTGTTAATTAACGTAGTCAGGGGATCGAAATGATGCAGATGATCTTCGACGTAGTCATCGAAATACCGGCGGGAAGCCGCAATAAATACGAGATTGACCATGAATCCGGGGAAATTCGCCTGGATCGAATGCTCTTTACCTCTACTCGCTACCCATTCGACTATGGCTTTGTAAAGAACACCCTCTCCAACGACGGTGACCCTTTGGATGCCCTAGTGATGTTGGATGAGCCAACTTTCCCTGGTTGCGTCGTTTCTTGCCGCGTCATTGGCATGTACCGCATGGAAGATGAGGCCGGCGGGGATGACAAACTTCTCTGCGTTGCGGCGGGTGATATTCGAAAGAGCCATATTCAAGATTTGGCCGATGTCGGTCAATATGAACTCGATGAAATCCAGCACTTCTTCCAAGTTTATAAAGCCCTAGAGCCGAACAAGCGAGTCATTGGCGGGGAATGGGTCAACCATGACGAAGCCCAGCAAGAAATTATTGACTCATACGACCGCTATAAATCACACTAATCCGCGCAACTGCTAACCCGCTAGAACCCCGCTAGCTAATCGCGAAACTGAGGTCCCCGTGTCATCCATAAATGCTGGAGATACTGCTTGGGTATTGATGAGTGGGGCTCTTGTCCTGTTCATGACTCCGGGCCTTGCGATTTTTTATGGCGGCATGGTCCGCGCCAAGAGCACCTTAAATATGATGATGATGTCTTTTGCAGCGATGGGCATCACCACAATTCTCTGGGTTCTTTACGCTTATTCATTGACCTTTGGACCGGACGCTGGGCATGGACTACTGGGAAACCTCCACAACATCGGATTGGCTAATACCTTGGATGCCGTCACCGGCGCTCCCGGACACCACATTCCCGAACTGGCTTTTGTGATGTTTCAACTTACCTTTGCCATCATCACCGTTGCACTTTTGTCCGGCGCGATAGCAGACCGCGCGAAATACAGTTCTTGGGTTCTCTTCGTTGGAGTCTGGATCACTTTGGTCTACGCCCCCGTCGCGCATTGGGCCTTTGCTTCACAAAATGGTCACGGCGGTTGGATAGTGGATCGACTACACGCTTTAGATTTCGCGGGTGGCACGGTTGTAGAAATAAATTCAGGTGCAGCAGCCCTTGCGTTAGCAATTGTTCTTGGAAAACGCGAAGGTTTTAAACGCGATCCGATGCGACCACACAATATGCCGCTGGTATTACTTGGCGCGGGAATGTTGTGGTTTGGCTGGTTCGGTTTTAACGCCGGTAGCGCCCTATCTGCTGGTGGTTTAGCTGCTACTGCAATGATCAACACTCAGATTGCAACCGCCGGTGCCGCCATGTCTTGGATTGCTTATGAGCGTTACCACGAAGGCAAGGCAACTACTTTAGGAGCGGCATCCGGTGCCATCGCCGGTGCTGTGGCAATTACTCCGGCTTGTGGTTTCGTGACTCCATTAGGGGCTCTCGCGATCGGATTAATCGGTGGAGTCGTATCGGCATATGCAGTCTCCAGAAAATATAAATTTAACTATGACGACTCATTGGATGTTGTTGGCGTTCATGGCGTGGGCGGCTTCGTCGGAATGATAAGCGTTGGACTCATTGCCACTACCGCAGTTAACAAATTGGGTGGAAATGGCTTATTTATTAAGGGGTCTGCTTCGCTCTTGGAAAAGCAACTAATAGCCGCAATTTCCGTCGCTGCCTTCTCCTTCATCGCAACTTACCTAATCGCAACCATTATCCAAAAGACCATCGGATTCAGAGTTCGACGTGAAATTGAATTAGAAGGTTTGGATACCACCATCCATGCTGAATCCGCTTATGACATCAGTTCTTTCACAACTCGATAGTTCAAACAAAAAACTTTCGAATCCTCTAAATGAAAATAAATATCGTTCGCCCCAGCGCGGTTTGGCATCCAGAAGTTTTCAATGAATTTTGCAATCTCCTGGAATACTCACTTGCGGAGCTAGGTTACGAGGTAAGCACTCAGTTCGATGGAATTGACCAACAAGCTCTCAATATCTTTATTTCGTTCTTCTTTTCCTCGGAAATATTTCGCCAAGCCCCATCCAATTCCATCGTTTTCCAAGTAGAAAACTTGGCTGGTCAGAGCGATTACACTGAAAGACAAATTAAGTACATCACCGAAAAAGCCATTCATTTCCAGGTATGGGATTACTCCCCTGCCAACATTGAAGTGCTAAAAAGCCACGGCATTTCTAATCTCAAACTCTTTGAATTCGGTTTCGCCAAGAAACTTGAACGATACCGACCTCGGCCAATCGGACTACGCCCCCTTGATGTTTTGTTTTACGGGCGCATCAACGAACACCGAAGATCCATCTTGGCAGACATGGCAGTCCTTGGCGTAAAAGTTAAAATGGTAAAGAGCCTCTTCGGCGCCGAACGAGATGCGCTGATGATCAGCAGCAAACTAGTTCTAAACCTGCACGACTATAACGCTTCCAATTTTGAAATCTTTAGGGCACATTACCCGCTCAACAATGGCATCCCCATTCTTTCGGAAATAAATGCGGATACATCCATCATTCCCAACTACTTGGATTACATTTTCTCTTTCCCGGCTGAAGAGATCGCTCTGAAAACCAGCGAGCTTCTTTCCACTCCCTCAGTGCTGGATCAAGAATCTGAACGACAGTTGAGCCAATTTGCGAAATCAAGCCAATCCGAAATTCTCAAAGTTCTACTTGCTTAAGCTTTTCGTCACTAACTTTCATTGTTCGATTAGCAGGTTTGCCGATATTCTGAAGGCATGAAGTTGATCACCGCCATCGTCAAGCCAGCGAAGGTAGATGACATTAAATCTGCCCTCCAAGCCAACGGAGTCCCCGGACTCACTATTTCCGAAGCCAGCGGCTTTGGGCGCCAAAAGGGCCACAAGGAGATCTACCGCGGTGCCGAATACACGGTGGACTTAATCCCAAAGGTTCGGATTGAAGTGCTGGTAGATGACCAGGATGCCGACCGAATCGTGGATTTGATCGTTGCCACAGCCAATTCTGGCTCCATAGGTGACGGCAAGGTCTGGGTCACATCAGTGGAAACCGTTGTTCGTGTCCGTACCAATGAGCGCGGAAGCGACGCTCTTTAACTTTTTTGCCCCACCCTGCTTGCGCTGATAAGGTCTGCTCCGCAAGCAAATCTCGCGTTGTTAGCTCAGTTGGTAGAGCAGGTGACTCTTAATCACCGGGTCGGGGGTTCGAGTCCCTCACAACGCACTTTTGGATGGAATTCCTTCAATCAATTTGTACTACCAATCACTCAAAACTATCAACAATCTAATGTGGCTTCGGATGATCTATACACCACTGCACGTATGGCTTTACCTCTTCATAAAAACTAGACATAGACTGTCCGAATGTAGTTTGGAAAGCATTTTCAAATGGAACATAGCGTGTGGACTGATCAAAATCTCCAATTTTAACCAACTTAGTCGTCTCATCATGAATGTTCAATGTTTTCTGTAACCCGTACTTCGCCAAAAGATATTCATACATTAAGCCCCCAAGGAAATACGCATCATTAGATGAATATCCATTTAAGTACGCATAATCTGTTGTCCACTGCTGAGGCAAATTTGAAGAAACTATGTTTCCCACATCAAAGGAATAACGCTTCCAGTTAAAGTCTTCCTTTAATAGAAGTCCGAAGTATTCGGCCTGTCCCTCCCTTAACCAGGTTGAGATGGCACCTGGTCCCCAAGACTGCTTCCCCTGGAAAGTTGCTGTGACATAGGAATTCATCCACTGAACAGCATGAAAAACTTCGTGATATAAAATATCGATCTCATTGTTATTGTCGCAATTGGAATAAGCAACCATGGCTTGCCCGATCTTAGGAGTTGCGCCACCGCCCCAACCCCGATACGTCGTATATGGCTCTGGATACTTAGCATCCGTGACTAAATAACCATCTGGCGCCGCGCACGTACTCGAAACCGTAAACGAATTTGTATAAAACGAATCAAGATTTGGATTTGCGGACACGTAATCCGTTAATTGCTTTGTGCCCCATTCTTTCTCGCTTCCAAGTATAAATATCGTGATCTTGCTACCAGCTGGCATCATTGGCGAGTAATACTTCCTCATGAGATCCAACTGTGTCATATAGAAGCTACGTTTTGAGGGTGTCGTCGATGGATCCCAAATGACCGTGAACGGATCGTACACATTTGCTTTCTGATTTAGAATCGTATCTTTTGCGATGGTGCCAATGTAAGGATAATCAACCAGTTGGAATGGCAACCCCTGAGGTGCCACATAAACGTAATCTGGTGTTGGTGTTGGTGTTGGTGTTGGTGTTGGTGTTGGTGTTGGTGTTGGTGTTGGTGTTGGTGTTGGTGTTGGTGTTGGTGTTGGTGTTGGTGTT
>CAINLV010000032.1 GCA_903850565.1 uncultured Actinomycetes bacterium | reverse complement strand
CTAAGGAAAGAACCACAATATTTGTAGCGACTTGCTTTGGATCCACCGTTTCAGGTGCAACTTGGGCACATGCCACAGCTAAGAGCTGAGCTCGTTGATGGTCTTTCGCCAAGAGCGGCAAATTGTTAGCTATTGCGTAATCTGCGGCGGCAGCCAGGATTCCCACTTGACGCATTCCGGCGCCATAACGTTTACGCCATCGCCTAGCCGTTGCAATGCGATCATGGGTGCTCAGCATCATGGAACCAACTGGAGCACCTAACCCTTTTGAAAAGCAGACGCTAATGGTGTCAAAGTATTGGCCGAACTGCGCGAAAGGTACTCCTGATGCAATGTGGGCATTCCAAATTCGGGCCCCATCTAGGTGCAGGGTTAGACCACGCAGATCGGCGCCACTTCGAAGTTTTTCAATCTCCGCAATAGATTGAACCGTTCCGCCACCGAAGTTGTGGGTATTTTCTACGGCAATTGCCGTTGTTGAAACTAGATAAGGGCCCGAATCTGGTGCCGCCAAATCCAATGCCGATTGCGCATTGAGTAACCCATTTGGGTCCTTCCAGCTTCGGGTTGTGATTCCACTAAATACAGCCGCAGCGCCGAGTTCGGCTCGGACAATGTGAGAATTGGATTCGGAGAGTAATTCATCGCCAGGATTGACTAGGGTCCTAATCGCCAGTTGATTAGCTAACGAACCAGTGGGTGTAAATAACCCGGCTTCTTTTCCAAAGAGTGTGGCGACTCGATTTTCCAACGAATTTACGGTCGGGTCGTCGCCGTAAACATCATCTCCCACCTCTGCGCTCATCATTGCTTCGCGCATCTGTACTGAAGGCTTGGTTATTGTATCCGAACGTAAATCGATCATGCAGGTATCTTCTCACGACCTTCAGCCCAAATAATCAAATACATCGCCCCAATCACCATACCGCCACCCAAGAAGATTTTAAGCGTCAAGGCTTCGTGAGAAAAGATCACGGCAAGAGCAGCGGCAAAGATATATTCCATGGTCAAAATGATGGCTATCGTGGTTGCTGGCATAAATGATTGAGTCCAGGTTTGAATAATGAAGGCAAAGGCGGTGGCAAAAAGGGCGGTATAAATTACCGCGCGCCAGCCGCCGCCAGAATCTGGGAGGTGGAATCCGCTCTTCATAGAAGCTGCATATGTCAGCACTGCGGAAGTCGCTAACTGAACGATGGTCAGCGCATACGTGTCCATGGATGAGCTCCACTCACCCAGGGCAATGATGTGAAAAGCAAAGAGAAGCGCGCTAATGAATACTAGAAATTCGCCGACACCGATACTCAAACCTTTGAAAGAGAGAATCATCAACCCGATAAAGGAGAGAGCAACTGCAATCCATTGAATCCCAGTAATATTTTTACGGAAAAGAATTGCCGCAAAGATGGGAACGAATATTGCATATAAACCGGTGATAAAACCAGTTTTTGCGACAGTAGTCATGGTGAGCCCAAAAGTCTGGAAAATATATCCGCCACCAAGCAGTAGTCCGATTGTCACGCCTTTGAAGAGGAATTTTCGATCAATTTTTCGCAGGGCTTTTGGCTTCAGCGCAATAAGTACACAAGTGGCAATAATAAATCGGCAGGCGAGAAATGAATTTACATCCTGATATTTCAAGGCATCCTTCATGATGACGAAGGCACTTCCCCAGATAAAGGCAACGGTGAGCAGCAGCCCGGCGATCGCAGGCTTGTTCTTGGCTAAACTCACTTTACTTTGGCACGCATCTTTTTAAGGAGCGCTACTTCGCGACCATGTTCTTCTTCTTGTCCCGGAGTTTCCAATATTAATGGGGCGTTCTGCACCGCTGGATGAGCCAGTAATTCTTGAAATGGTGCTACGCCAATTTTGCCTTCGCCGATATTTTGATGACGATCTTTTAATGCGCCACAAATATCCATGGAATCGTTGGCATGGATCAATTGAATTCGCTCAATGCCCACCAAGCTGACGAGCAGATCCAAGGTCTGCGTCATTCCATTCTTAACGCTGATGTCATGCCCGGCAGCGAAAACGTGGCAGGTATCTAAGCAGACGCCAACTTTTGGATGCCACTCTAAGGCCTCAAAATATTTCGTTAAATCTTCCAGCTTCTTCACAAGTGATTGACCTTGCCCGGCAGTTGGTTCAAGCAGAAGCCAGGGGTCTTCATCGGTGAGCTTGTTTAAGACCGGCATCATGCCATCGTGGATTTGCTTCCACGCATTGGCCATGTGATTTTCATCGACCGCCGATCCGGTATGGATTACAACTCCGTCCGCGCCGATTTCACGGCCACGTCGTAATGAGTAAGCGGTGGAAGCCAATGAGTTTTCATAGGTAGATGGCGTTGGGGAACCCAAGTTAATGAGAAATGGAGCGTGGACATAAGTCTGGATATCTAGCTCTGCCGCCTTATCTCGAAAGGCGCTGTCGGCCTCTGGATTGGCATCGGGCATCGCCCAACCGCGCGGATTAGAGGCAAAAACCTGGATTGCCTCGGCTTCGACCGTCAGGGCATAAGCAATAGAACGCTTCGCCATTCCTCCTGAAGTGGGAACGTGTGCACCTATACGAGGGCGAGTTGGAGTGGCCATGGGGTGAGCCTAGCCGACCGTAATAACCACCGTTGATCCGCGGGCGACCTGGGTTCCCACGCTCGGGGAAATGTTTGTCACCGTCTTGATCTTCTTCTTTCCGAAGACTTTCACCTGGACTTGGAGTTGTAGATTTTCTAGGGCACGGGTCGCATTTTCGGCAGTGAGGGAATAAACGTTAGGAATGAAAACTTTTTCAGAGCCTTGGGAAACGACCAAAGAGATGGTGCTGCCTTTATCCATTGCAGTTCCGCCCGGCGGGCTCTGGGAGATGACCGCCCCGACGGGAACGGTATCGCTGTAGGTGTAGGTACTGGAAACTTGGAAGCCAGCCAAGGTAAGTTCATTGAGCGCCTGATCTCCGCTTTGGCCAACATAATCAGTTGCGCCGATCTGCTGCGCGCCTTTGCTGACGGTGATATCAACCAAAGAGTCTTTTCGTACTTCACTGCCAGCTCCAGGGGAGAGGCCGATAACACTCCCACTTGGAATTTTGGAACTAAAAGCTTCCAAGATTTGGCCAACCTTAAGTCCCAAGGTAGCTAACTGCGATGAGGCAGCTTCGGTGGTCATCCCAGTTAACTTCGGAATAGTGATCCGCTCTTTGCCTTTGGAGATAGTGAGTAAAACGGTTCCTCCGTCGGCAATATGTCCGCCTCCGCCAGGGGAGGAGGAAACGATTTTTCCAGAAGGGATATCTTCGCTAAAAATTGTGGCGCTGACTTTGGAATGAAGACCTAGTGGTGTTAATAATTTATCTGCGACTTTTTCCGACATTCCAACTACAGAAGGAATGGAAATTTGCGAACCGGGGCCTGCGAACTGATACCACCCGAAGAAAGCTAGCAAGAGAACTAGTGCTGTTGCGATAGCACGATTTCTGCGAACTCGAGGTGAGTTCACTTTGCGAGCGGATGGAGCGGTAAGTGGTGTAGCAGGTTTCATTATTTCCCGTGTCTCTTCGGCCCCGTTGAGGCGCTGGGTTTTTTCAATCTTGCCTAAGGTTTTTTCAAGTGACTTCTCTGGTTTCTTATCTGCCAAAACTTTTGTGCTTCGACTATTTTTCTTTACTGCCCGGACAGGTAGTGGCGGGATATCTAGCTCCAAAGTGATTTGTTGGTGGCCTGGTTCGACCTCGCTTTGAATCGTGCGAATTAGCGTCAGCACTTCACTGGCATCTCGGGGACGCAAATCCGGGTCAATTGCGGTCAAAGAATGGATGAGGGAATCGAAGGACTCCGGAATACCACTGCGGATTGTGGAAGGGGCAGGTACGTGATCGTTGACGTGGCGATAGGCAATCTGAATAGCCGTGTCACCGTCATATGGCTTTTGCCCAGTTACCATTTCGAAGAGCAAGATTCCCAGCGAATAAACATCGCTGCGCGAATCAGAAATTCCCCGTTGCACTTGCTCTGGAGATAAGTAAGAAACGCTACCGAGAATTACGCTGGCTTCAGCGGTCAAGGTCTGACCCAGAATCGTGCCACGAGCCAGGCCGAAATCGGCAACCTTTATTCGTCCATCTTTAGCAATCAAAATATTTTCTGGCTTTACATCGCGATGAATAATGCCCAACTTATGAGCCGCCGAAAGCGCGTTTAAGACTGGAATGATCGTCCTAATCGCTTCGGCAACGGGAAGTGCGCCTCGTTCATTCAATAGATCTCGCAGGGTAAACCCGTCGATATATTCCATGACGATGAAAACCGCGGGAGCTCCACCTTGGTTCCATCCTTGATCTTGGATGGCCACCACATTGGGGTGATTAAGGGCAGCGGTAGCTTTCGCCTCCCGAATAAAGCGGCCGACAAAATCTTCGTCATTGGCCAAGTGGGAGTGCATGACCTTCACAGCGACCGGTCGGTCCAGACGCAAATCGAAAGCTTGGTAGATAGCGGCCATACCGCCCGAGGCGATCAACTTATTGAGTTGGTATCGCCCATCGATGAGTTCGCCTGATAAATCTGGCACATCTAAATCTTACGGAAGTATTAGTGCAGGCAGGGTTTAAGGCGCGCCATTCAATCGGAATTCCGCGGCTTGCGCGGTGCCTTCTTGAAGAAAGTGGGCGGCCTGATCGATTTGGAACTGTTCCATTAGCGCTGAAATTTCACTTCCGTCTCGCGAGAGCACCCGCTCCAGTCCCAATTCATCGGGGACTTCAATCCAGATAAGAAGTGCTACGCAGTTACGAAGCGAACGTTGACCGGCGCCTACTCCTTCAATAAGGACGATTTCGCTGGGCAGATATGTACGAAGTCCGCCTTCTTTTCCCTCATTCCAATCAAAGCGGGGCAAGTGATATACCTGGCCGGAAGCAAGGCCAGGTATCACTGATTGTTCAATCTTCTGGGTGAGTGTGGCACCGAGGGCATCGCTCCACCCGTGGTAGAGATCGTCCATATGGATAGTGGCACTGGATTTGTCCATGGCAGCGAGTTGCTCTGAAATTCGGCTGGCAAGTGAAGTTTTTCCAGAGCCGGCTGGGCCATCGATTGCAATTACGGTGGATTGGCCGCAGGAGAGTGGTGCTTGTGAAATAGCCACCATGATTTCGTTAAATTCTGAAGCGCTAATCACCTGCGAAAGGTTAGTGGCAACAGTAATCCAGCGCACCTTTCGCCAGCATTTATCAAGGCATTATTGCTCTCAAAAGGTGAGAGAATTACGCGTGTCTCATTTTGGTTACTTGGCCATGTTGGGCTTTACCGTAATAGGTTCGTTCTGGTTGGAAATTGTGCTTCGAGTTAATGTGCTTCGACGGATCCGACGAGCCATGAAAAGTATTCTTCCCGTGGCTTTCTTTTTTATTTTGTGGGATGGCTATGCGATCTCCAGAGACCATTGGACCTTTGATGCCCATCAAATCCTTGGCCGATTTGGACCACTGCATATACCCGTTGAGGAGTATCTATTTTTTATTGTGGTTCCGCTAGCAGCAATTATGACCTTGGAGGCAGTAAGAAGAGTTAAAGGTCACTGGGTAATCGGGGATGAGTCAAACCAATGAGCTACTCCCAAATAGCGGCGGTGGCGGTACTTGCGGCGGTGGCTATGGATTTCATCTTTCTCCAGACCCGATTAATCCGACGGAAAGCCTTCTGGACCTCTTACGCAATTATTCTTCCATTTCAATTGTTGACGAATTGGTGGCTCACTTCGCGCGCTATTGTTCAATATAAAAGTTCAACGATTGTTGGATGGAGAATTGCTTCAGCTCCGGTGGAAGATCTCTTCTTTGGCTTCGCACTAATCCTGGGCGTACTCTCCCTGTGGGTGCATTGGGGCAAAGAAAAGCGGAAGTAATTACCGCGCTTTTCGGGCACGAATAAGTGCTGGTAGCGCCACTTTTATTCTTCGCCAGGTAGATGTTTTTGCTCGGTGATTGAAGATGTCGTACCCAATTTTCTCCACTTCATCGACAATTCCGCAGTAAAGCTCTGATGCCGCTTCGATACAGGCGCGACTAGAAGCCTCTAATTGCAATATCCCTGACTCTGATTCACTTTGTAGCGACCTGACCCGGGCAATTTGGAACTTGAGCGCTGCAATAATTTCCGGAGTTAGCTTTCTAGACATAAGCATCGATTTAGAAACTCCAAATGATTCAAGTTCATCTAATGGCAAATAGATACGGCCCCGTTCCAGATCCTCGCCAACATCGCGAATGAAATTTGCCAATTGGAATGCTGCGCCTAGCTTCTCTGCGGGCGCGTAGGCCGCAGGGGATAAGGGACCCAAAATAGGAACCATCTGCAACCCGATGACACAGGCCGATCCGTAGACATATTTCATGAGATCATCGAAAGTTCGGTATTCGCTGATAGTTAAATCCATAGTCATGGATTCAAGGAAAGATTGAAAATACTCCAAGGGGATATTGAATCTAGTGACCGTGTCCGCCAGTGCTCGGCCAACATGATCTGAACTTCGTCCAGTGGCTAAGTCGGCCATAATTCCGTCACCCCAACGGCCAAGGAGATCGGCTTTTTCACTCAGGCTGAGTGTGGATTCCAAGTCATCCACGATCTCATCGGCATATCGCGCAAAACCGTATAACGCATGGACAAAAGGGCGTTTCTCCGGCGGCAATAGCAGTGTGGCAAGGTAATAAGTCTTTCCATGGAGCGAATTTAGGCGTTTACATTCTTCGTAAGAAGCGCGCAATCCCGGTTCGGTAATACCGGCAGCCGTTAATTCATCCATAATATTTACGATTCTAATCTAAGGCAGCGAAGGCAGCGCCGCTTTGGCCCGATTGCTCAAGTTCTAGTTGAGAGTTTACTTGCACATTTTCTCAAAGAGATGCGTGTTTAGGTCCCGATTTTCTCAGGATTGTTAGAGGCTTCTCCCAATACAAAAGCGGTGTGGCCCCTCCACCTCGCCTACCTCAAAGATGAGTTAAATCCATTTAGAAGCAGGCCAACAAAAAAATAGGAGAGCAATATGTCAAATCTCGAAATGCGTGAAGGTGAGTACGGCGACAAAGTCATGGCCGTCGAGCCTGGTGGAATCGAGGCAATTCCGGATAAGGATCGTCACGGAAAAGCTTCGCAGTTATTCGCAACATGGATGAGTCCAAACCTTGAGTTCGCAACAATTTACGTTGGTGCGCTTGGAGTATTTTTCGGATTAAGTTTTACTCAGGCAGTTATCGGAATTTTAATTGGTAACTTCCTAGGTGCGTTCGCTCAATACATTTTGACTCAAGATGGTTCCAAATATGGCGTGCCGCACATGGTT
>CAINLV010000031.1 GCA_903850565.1 uncultured Actinomycetes bacterium | reverse complement strand
TATGTCGGCGCCATTCCAACACTGGCTCCTTGGAAATCAACGCAATTCCATAAGCCGCTGTTGTGGATTCATTGGCGTTGGTAATAATGGGAGTTTCCTTCGGATCAATATTTATCTGTTGATCTTCGATAACGTAAAAACATGGCGCGAATGCCCAACCTTGCGCTTGCATGCTATCAGCAATTTCTTTAGCCTGATTAATTGAGCCAGATCGTGGATGCAAGTGGTCCACTTCTTGAAGGCCAATGACTTGAGCGTCGATGGCTAGGACGCTTTCCTTAAACAAAGCTAGAGCATCTTCGCCTTGACCGGGAGTCACGATTTCTCCATGCATAATATTCCAAGAGGCAATTTTCATTATTCAATGTCTCCTATTCGACTTCAACACTGATTCGCGATGTACGACTGCTTCGCTCTATCAATTCTGCATTTCTTTGATCCGAACCATTCGCCCAAGCAATTGCATCGGCTCTACTTTTTCCGAAAGCTTCATGCCTGGCCACCAAGCGCTCCATGCGAATCTCCTCCGGCAATGTTAGGAACCATGAATCATCGAGAAGTTCAATAATCTGATTCCAAGGTTCGTTCTCTAAATTCAAATAATTGCCTTCAACCAAGACCAGTTGAACATCCTGATAAAGCACACCTTGAGCGGCAACGGATTCTTCAATAGCTCGATCGAATATCGGGAAATAGATGGGATCTTTTCTTTGGTTGCGAATCCGACTCAATAGCGAAACGAATCCGGTTGAATCAAATGTCTCAGGTGCGCCTTTGCGATCTCGCAGGCCCATTTCTTCTAAAACCCGATTACTAAGATGAAACCCATCCATGGGAACTACACAAACCTGGTAATTGCCAAATTCTTCCACAATGAATCGGCTCATCGTAGATTTCCCAACCCCGGGCTTGCCTGATATTCCCAAGATAACTCTAGATTTTGAGGATGCCAACAACGCATCAAGACGCTCGAGCGCCTGGGCTTTTGAGTAAGTTTTTGTTTCGATACGACAATATTAGGCAGAGGCGAAGCTCGTTTCTTTGAATTGGACAAGTGTTGGTACTCACCTGTGCCCAGCAAAATACCGTTCCGGCTTCTAGTAAATTTTCGTAAACTGTATACAATCGCACTCTACCGATTCCACCAGTTCTATCCACCAGTACGCGAGAGGAATTTTCATGCTGCGAGGCCTATACACACCTAATTTCACCGCATTTAAAGCAAATGGTGAGGTGGATTTTGCGGCGACTAAGGAGCATGGTGCCTGGCTCTACGCACAAGGAGTAACTGGTTTAGTCCCCTTCGGAACTTTTGGCGAAGGCTCTTCACTCAGCCTGAAAGAGCGAATTCGAATTACCCGGGATTTGGCCGATGTCCAAGGTTCTAGCGAACTTATTCCCACAATCATTTCAAACAGTTATGGTGAAATCCTGGAATACATCGACGCGGTCAAAGACCTGCCGCTCTCGGCATTCATGGTGATCCCACCCAGTTATTTCCGTCCGCTTCCGGATGCCGGTCTGATCGACTTTTATAAGCGGCTGGTGGATTTTTCCCCACACAACATCATTGCGTACAACATTCCCGAAGCGGCGCTGACTATTAGCCCGGAGGTACTAGCAGCCATACCGGTCTGGGGAGTTAAAGACTCCAGCGGAAGTATGGATTCGGTTAATGCCTTTCTTGGCACTGGCAAAAAGTTATTGGTGGGAAGTGATGCACTCCTAGCTAAAGCGATCAGCGTTGGCGCTAACGGTGGTATCTGCGGGATCTCAAATCTCTTCCCAAAGCAAATGTTGGCTGCTCATTCGCTGGCAGTAACCGGAGATTTTGAGAAAGCCCAATCAATAATCGACTCCATCATGGGACCGATCGGCCAAATATTGGGGCCAAATCCTGGAATGAGTAAAGCCATCGGAACATTAAAAACTTACGGCAAACTCCGTGGACCTGCCGACTTGGGATTTATGCGTCCGCCACTTCCAGTTTTCCCGCAGTTAGATGCCAATGACAAAATCTTCAGTGCCGCGGTTCAATACCTAGAATCTTTAATTTGAGGCGGAAGGGCTTTTCTAACTCCAGGGATTGCGCTTTTCTTACTTCTTTCTTAATGGGAAGAATGTAAGCACTGGAACTGGCTTGCGGAAAAATTGAGGTTTTCCAGATAGTTGTTCCCACTTGCGCCTCAACTTTTACGCTGCCAAATCCAGCTTTTAGCCCAGTTGTCATGTCCTCAATCTCCGCACTTATCTTCTTCGGCACAGTTAGGAAATGCCAAGGTCCAGAGCCGTTGTAGAGCCACATTTTTGCTCGGAATTCAAACTCCAAAATTTCCATCCTTCAAAGTCAATAAACATTGCTCGTGTAAATACACTAACGGTTAGCAATTGATGTGGAAAGACTGGAGTCCGGGAAAAGGAGCCCTTCTTGGCCAACAATGAATCGACTGACAATTATGCCGATGAGGTCGAAAACCGCTGGGGGCACACTCAAGCCTTTGCGCAGTCGACAAGTCGAACCTCAAAATATCGGCCCGAAGATTTTCAAGCAGCGCGTTTAGAGGCAGAGCAGGCCGAGGCTCTTTTACTGGAAGCATTTCTTAATGGCCATCTGTCATCTAGCACCCAAGCCAAGACTGCTGTTCAAGCCCATCAAGATGCGATCACGAATTGGTATTACGATTGTTCAGGCGAGATGCATGTCGGTTTAGCCGAGATGTACTTACTAGATGAACGATTCAAAGCCCACTACGAAAATATCCACGAAGGTCTCGCACAATATATTCATGATGCAATAATTGAAAACTCAACTAGCAAGAAGGGGATTTAGGAAGCCAAGCCTGCCATCATTCGACCAATCTTGGCGCGATCTGCATCTTTACCATCCAAAATTGCAACAATCTTTCCACCAAACATCACGGCAATCCGATCCGAGAGCGAAAGAATCTCATCTAGCTCCGCCGAAACCAAAAGCACGGCCGCGCCATGATCGCGAGCCGATACCAATTGCTTGTGAATGAATTCGATAGATCCAACATCAACGCCCCGTGTGGGTTGGGCAGCCACAACAACTTTAGTGTTCTGGCTCAATTCTCGGGCCACAACAACTTTTTGCTTGTTTCCACCTGATAGGGCACCAGCTGTTGTCTTTATGGATGGTGTTCGAATATCAAACTCCTCAACCAAGGTATTTGCATTCTGTTCCAATGCATTTGAATTTCGAATCCAGCCATTTGCAAAAGGAGGCTGATCGAATTGATTAAGTACTAAGTTATCTTCAATCGAATAACTAGCAACTAACCCATGTTTTTCACGATCTTCGGGGATATGAGAAATTCCCATTCGGTGAACTTTATGGGGTTGCATATCTGGCGTTTCTAATCCATCTACCAAGACCGAACCCATCAACCGAGGACGCATTCCGCAAATAGCTTCTACAAGCTCGCGCTGACCATTTCCTTCAACGCCAGCAATACCCATGATTTCACCGGCATGCACATCTAAACTGAAGCCATCTACTGCAGTGTGCTTGCGGTCATCATTTGCTTGCAGATCGCGAATCGAAAGAACAATCCCCTGCTTCACCGCATCGCTCTTATCTACTTGCAAAACCACATTTCGGCCAACCATCAGTTGGGCTAAGCCTTCTTCATTGGTTTCTTTAGGCGTGGTTGCTCCAGCAGTCTTGCCGTTTCGCAACACAACGACTCGATCTGCGACGGCCATCACTTCACGCAATTTGTGAGTAATAAAAAGGACTCCAACCCCAGCACTGGCCAAGTTCTTAATAACACCTAGAAGCTCTTCAATCTCTTGTGGAGTTAATACCGCAGTGGGTTCATCCAAGATCAGAAGATCCACATCTTTGCGAAGGGCTTTGAGAATTTCAATACGCTGCTGCATGCCTACTGGAAGATCTTCAACGATTGCATCGGGATCAACTTCTAGACCGTAGCGCTTGGAAAGAGCAACAACTTCTTCTCTTGCCTTTTTCTTATCTATAAATATCCCCTTGCGAGGCTCATCTCCCAAAATAATATTTTCGGTAACCGACATGACTGGCACTAACTGAAAATGTTGGTGGACCATGCCGACGCCATGTTCAATCGCTGCTGCGGTATCCCCCGCTGAAATCAGATCTCCCTTAATGCGAATTTCGCCGCTGTCAGGACGGACCAATCCGAAAACTGCCTTAACAAGCGTGGACTTCCCGGCGCCATTTTCACCCAGTAGTGCAACGATCTCGCCTTTGGTTACGGACAAAGAAATATTCTCATTGGCAATAACACCCGGGTAAGTCTTAGTGATATTTGTTAATTCAAGAAGAGCGGACATTTATGCTTGCTCCTTTTCATATGGTTGACCTTCGGCGGCAGGAGCGCGCACTTTTCCAGCTGAAATTGCCAAAATGAGAATGGTCAAAACATAAGGAAGCATGTTGGTGAACTGCTGCGGGATAGTGACCACTTGAGTAATCATCAGTTGATTCGTCACGGCTTGGGCAGTACCGAAGAAAATTGCTGCCCCAAGAGCGCCAATTGGATTCCAGCGTCCGAAAATCATCAACGCCAAAGCGGTAAAGCCTTTTCCAGCCGAGAATCCTCGATCCCACGAACCCACAAGTTCCAAAGTTAAATACGCGCCAGCCAGTCCACCAAATGCTCCGGCAATGGCGACATTGAGGTAGCGCAACTTAATTACCGAAACACCTGCTGTATCGGCGCTGCTTGGATGCTCTCCTACCGCCCGCGAACGCAACCCCCACGGGGTCTTATAGAGCGCGACCCAGAGAACAAAAATCAAAATAATTCCGGCGTAAGTCAGGGGTCCGTGCATGAAGAGAACTGGACCAAAAAATGGTATAGACGACAATCCTGGTATATCAACTTCGGGAAAGGTCGAAGGAATTGTGTGACCTTGTTTGTAAAAGAAAGAAGTTAACCCAGTAGCCAAAATATTGATGATGGTTCCGGCAATAATTTGATCCATCTTCCAAGTGACGGCAAGGAGTGACAGTAGTAATCCAGAGATTGCCCCCATAGCCACCGCCGAGATAAGACCAAGGATCAAGTTCCCAGAAGCTGAAGCGGTAAAAAATCCCACGAACGAGCTCACTAAGAGAGTTCCTTCAATGCCGATGTTCACGATGCCAGTTCGTTCGCACATTATTCCCACCATTGCAGCCATCGCCAGTGGAAGGCCGAAGGTGATAGCGGTGCCAATAACAGAGGTGGTCACCAAGGAATCTCGCATATAAAAGTAAAGAATTGCGATAAAAGTAATGGCGAACATTAACCATCGAGAGCGCATTGCATTCCTAATTTTCATTAGTTACCCCATCCGCCCGTTGTAATTTGCTCTGTATCGCGAATGCTCTTAATCATCTTTCCAATCAATGGTGCGGTAACCAGGAAGAGAACGATTGCCAAAATTAAATCGATAATATCTGGAGAAACTCCGGCGGTGAATTGCATACTGGCGCCAGCGCCACGCATTCCACCAAAGAGAATCGATCCGGGAATAACTGCCAACGGATTGGCCCGGCCCAAAAGTGCGATCGTAATTCCATCAAAGCCGATGCCACCATTAAATGCTGGTTCATAACGACCGACAACACCGAGAGTTTCAATCGCCCCACCTAATCCAGCCAAGGCGCCACCGACAAACATTGAGATCAAAATGGATCGTTTCACTGATATTCCGGCGTACCAAGCCGCGCTCTTGTTGCGGCCAACCGTTTCCATTCGAAACCCAGAAGTCGTTGTCTTAAAGACCCACCACGCAATAACAGCGAGCGCGACGCCAAGGAAGAATCCAAGCGGCATTCCAAATATTTGCGGGATTTTGGCAGAATTTAAAACCTCAGGGGTCCTTGCTAATTGCTGCCCAGGCTCTTTAAATGGTCCATAAGCCAAGTATTCACCTAGTTGAAGCACAATACTGTTGAGCATGATCGTGGTAATAACTTCGTGGACTCCGCGAAAGGCTTTCAAAGCGCCAGCGATGATTCCCGTTAGTGCGCCAAAGAAGACCCCAAAAAGTAGAGCTAACGGCAGGTGAATGATGGTTGGCAAACCTTTGATCGCATATCCAGCCCAAGCGCTGGCCAAGGCTCCGGCTAGTAACTGACCTTGAACTCCAATATTGAAAAGACCGGCACGTAAGCAAATGGTGACCGCCAGCCCGCTAATAATTAACGGAGTGGCCTTACCTAAAGTCTTTGCGATTCCTGCTGAGGATCCGAATGCGCTGGTAAAGAGAGATTTGTAGGCAATGAAGGGGTTGGCTCCTTGGATCTTCATCATCAGGGCACCAACAGCGAAGGCAACCAAAAGTGCGATTGCTGGCAAAAGCCAGGAACGAAGGTATTTCACTTAATCTCCTCTAATCCCAAATCACACACTGACCAACATTATTCACCACGGCATAACTTACTTACTATTGACGACGATAAGTATCCAACACTCAAGTGATCTTAACTAAGCCAAGTACGGAGCACTTCGTAGCGCTTGGCCCACATGGTGACCGAGAGATCGGCTTCCGGGGCAAAAAGCTCCGAAGCGTGAAATGCGCCCTCGTAGAGATGAAACTCCCCTAAATTTCCCGCATCCTGCAGCCTGCCAGCGAAGCTTTGGTCCTCATCCCTAAAGAGGTCACAACTTCCAACATCGATGAAGATTGGGGGCAAGTTGGCCAAAGTAGTTGCTCGCGCTGGCGCAGCGTAAGAATCGATGGTGACCGTCGAAGTCGGAGCGGGATCATTGCCGTATAAATACCAATTCCAACTTTCGATATTGGCAGCCCGGTCCCATACTCCCAATTCCAGAATTTCATGAGTTGAAACGCTTTCATTTCGGTCATCGAGCATCGGGTAGGCCGCCATGATTGCCGAAAAATTGATTTCGCCACGATCTCGGATAAATAGCGCGGTTCCCAACGCCAATCCCCCACCAGCGCTGCCACCAAAAAGAACAATATTCTTAGGATCAATATCAAACTGTGTCGAATTTTCGCAGAGCCATCTAAATGCCGAATAGCAGTCGTTAATTTGAGCGGGGTAGACGTGCTCTGGCGCTAAGCGATAGTCAACCGCCATAACGCGAACTCCCAAGGTCTGGCACAGTTGGGATGCATTGGCGTCATCGAGATCAACGCTGCCCATAATCATTCCACCACCGTGAATCACCATGAGCACTGAATCTGCAAATGCTAAACCAGTCTTGGGGGTATACATTCGAACTTCAACCGAAGACTCATCTATAAAATTACTAAATCGAAAATCCTGCCGGTCAACCGCTTCATTCTGAGGAATTGCTGCCAGCAGATCTCCTATAAGTTTTCTTCGTCCCTCAACACTTGAAGGCGCGTTCATTCCGCCGGGAAATAACTCAAGAACCTGATCTAGGGCCAGCCGAAGTTGCGCATTCACCTTGATCATTTTCCACTCCTTCGCGCTACTGGATCTGCCCATAAAAATAGGGGCGAGAAATTTCCTCGCCCCTATTTCCTAACTAATTACTACATTAGGCCTTTACGCCGGTTGGGATTGTTCCAGCAATGACCTTGGCAGAAACTGCCTTGACCTTTGCTTGGATTGAAGCAGATACCTTGCTAGCAAGAGCGTGGTATGGAGCAGCGCCGACGGAACCTACGAAGTTTCCGCCCTTGTCAGTTCCAGCCTTGATGCCCTTAACGATGTCAATAACACCAGCAGAAATGTTCTTCATTGCTGATGAAACCAAGCATGGCTGTGCTTCTGGAACGGTGTTCCACTGGTCGGTATCTACACCGATACAGAAGGCACCCTTCTTCTTTGCAATCTTTGCCAAGCCGCCGTTACCAGTCTTTCCACCGGCAGCGAAAATGACGTCATAACCCTGGGTTAGGTACTGAGCTGCAGTTGATGCACCCCAAGCAGGATCGTTAAACGCATTGGCGCCTGTGTAATAAACGGTTGAAGCTTTTGGATACTTCTTCTTCTGCTCTTTAGCTGCATAAGCAACGCCAGATGCGAATCCTTCGATGAACTTACGAACAGGAGGGATGGAGTTTGGTCCACCAGCAATAGCTGCAGTCTTGCCAGTCTTGGTCAAGTAACCTGCGAGGTAACCGACAATGAAGCCAGCCTTATCCTCTGGGAAACCAAGTCCGGTGTAGTTGGCAGCAGTGCTTCCGTTGTATTGATCGACACCAACAAATTTGATGTTTGGATACTTAACGGCAGCAGCAGCAGTGGCATCGGCCATCAAGAAACCGACGGTTACGATGACGTTATAACCCTTGGTAGCGAATAGATCGATGTTGCTTGCATAATCTTTTGGATCAAGAGTTTCAATGTACTTAGAAAATCCGCCCAATTGAGATGCAACGGCTTTAGCGCCTTCCCAAGCAGATTGGTTGAAGGACTTGTCGTCGACCTTGCCGACATCTGTAACTAAACCAACGCAAAAACCAGCAGCAGTTCCGCATGAACTTTCATCTGCGGCTGAAGCTGGTGATGCTGAAAAACCGAGCGTTGCGATTGCGACAGCAGCGAGGCTGGCAATAATGCGCTTCTTCATGAAACTCCTCTCGCTCAAACTTGGGATTGCCAATCTGAGCACGATGACGTAGAAGCCAGGAGGGGAAATCCATAACTTTCTAAATGGTGCTTGAGAACCTATCAGATGAATGTCAATCACTTCCACCGTCAAATATTACAGATTCGTTACATGCCTACTTATTGACCAGCTTTGTGACCGGTTAATTGGCCAGTTTTTGCCACACTGGCCCAACTCTTTCGGATTTAATCCTCACCAATTTGCGGAAACACTCATCCCACCGTCGAGGGTTAGAACCGTACCCGTAGTCCACTTGGACTCCCACAGGAAATCAACGGCGCGGAAAATATCGTCAACAGTTCCCAATCTTTCTAGCGGCGACTTCTGGTGCCAGGCAGCAACGCCAGTTGGCCAGGCTTCATTAATTCCTTCGCGATAAATCAGACCGAGCCGAATTGCATTACTACGGATTGGTGCAATCTCTTGTGCCGCAGATTTCGTTAAAGCTTCAAGAGCTGCCTTGGTGCTTGCGTATATCGAATGACCAGGACGTGCACCTACTGCCTCAATGGAACTGAGATTAATGATGGATTCGGTCATATATTTTCCGCTAGCAACTTCCGAATAAATCTCTGCAATAGCACCGAGATTGACCTGAATCACATCGTGAATTCGTTTCGGATCTTCATTTTGAAGCAAGGCAACATCCTGACGGGCCGCATTGTTGATTACTAAATCAATTCCGCCATGTAGTTTTCCTGCTTCAACTATCAACTTCTGGCCTGCACCTACTTCGGTGAAGTCCGAAGCAATAATGGATAAGTTTTCGCGTGGCGCCATGGTTGCGTTATTTGCGACACCAATTACATTCCAAGAGCTCCCCAGAAAGTGAGACACTAACTGTGAACCAATATGGCCAGATGCACCTGTAATCAAAACTGTTTTATTTTTCATGAATAAGCTCCGGAATCTGTGGCAGGGTTTCGTGCCAGGAATGGAAAAGTTGCGAACTAGCTAATTCCATCCCAGAAAAAGCCGGCGCCAGGAAGCAAAGAATTAGCGACCACTGACCTTGCGTCGTTGCGGCCATCCATTCGCCAGGGTTGACGCTGTGGCTAAGACTGGCACCGCTTCGATTGAGAATATGAAGTTGGTAATCCAACTGTGCTTTTCTATCCTCCAATATGTGAAGGTCAATTGGATCCCCGGCTAGAAGCACCCATGTTTCCCGTTCCTTCAACCGGTGCCATGCGGAAAAATCGTTGGCGGCCAAGAGGAAGTAAATTGAGTTTCCTTCTGGTCCTCGTTGAAGCGGTGCAAAATATCCACCTTCCCCCGCCAAAGGTTCCAGCCCAAATTCTGCGATTATTTCAGCGGCGCTCATTCCATCTAATGCATCGAATTTGTTCATGACAGTGAATCCAAAACCACCAGTCGCTCGGCGACGCGACGTCGTAACTGTGCTTCATCAATTTTGGTTAATGTGCCACCTTTAACAACTCGATCTCCCGCTACCCAAACATCCGTAACATCACTTCGCCCGGCGGCAAATACCAACAGGGCCGCGACATTGTGAATCGGAGTTAGATGCAAGGCCCGAAGATCTATGGCAATCAGATCACCTTCTTTACCGATTTCAATACTTCCAACCACTTTTTCTAAACCTACTGCCTTTGCGCCTTCAATAGTGGCAGCCCTAATAATCTTTACCAAATCCACATCTTTAGGAGAATGTTTTAAGGCCACCATATGAGCGGCTAAGCGAAGTACAGACCACATATCTAGATCATTGCTCGAAGAGCATCCATCTGTTCCTAACCCAACAGTCAAACCAGATTCTTGATAATGCTTTATGTCGGCAATGCCGCTGCCAAGTTTTAAGTTGCTACCTGGACAGTGAGCAACGCTGGCCCCATGAGCTAATGAAATTGCAATGTCACTATCGGACAGATGCACCCCATGACCATAAGTCGTCGGTAACTTCAATATTCCAGTATCCCGAATCACTTCGGTCGGTGTCTTTCCATGAGTGTTGGCAGACATCTGGTTCTCCGCTTCAGTTTCCGATACATGAAGGTGGACTCTGGCTCCCAGTTCCAGTCCCAAGACGGCAACTTCAGTGAGGTGCTCAGCTGAATCGGTATAGACGCTATGCGGCATAAAAAATATTGGAGTTTGCGCCCCACCTATCTCCTTAAAGACTTGCGGCCAGCGCTTGGCAAAAGCAATTCTTTGGGACCATTCCAAACCATCCAAACCAGGAAAATCAAAGAAGATTGGTCCGCACACATGTCGAAGTCCAACTTTGACTGCACCAGTATGGGTTGCATCAGGGTGTAGGTACATATCCAAGGTTGTCGTGGTTCCGGAAAGAAGCGCTTCGCCAGCACCCAATTCAGTTCCCAGTTGGCAAGTTTGCTTATCCATGATGGCGCCTTCAGCCGCCCACACCCGCTCTAGGAACCCATCCAAGTTCACGCCTTCAGCCCAACCGCGGAGCAACGACATTGCCAGGTGTGTATGGGTGTTTATCAAACCCGGAGCAATGAGATGTTCAGATGCATCAAAAATTTCATAATCAGGAATTTCCGAGGGATTTATGGCAACGATAATTCCATTTTCAATAACAATAGTGGCATTGCGCAATATCTCATCAGTGGAATTAACGGTGACGACATATTGTGCATTCTTCAGAACTAAATTCTTCATTATGCGATTTTCGCAATTGCTGCATCGATAATCGAAATGACTTTCACCGTTGCCATTTTCAGACAGGCACCTATCTCTTCCATGGTGATCGGCTGGTCGCTTATTCCAGCGGCAGGATTAACAACCAAAGCAATGGCTGCATATTTCAATCCAGCCTCTTTTGCCAGCGTTACCTCAGGGCAGCCGGTCATCCCAACGACAGTTGCCCCCGCAAGAGCTGCCAGGCGAATTTCTGCCGGAGTCTCAAAACGCGGACCATTGAATCCGGCATAAATGCCACTCTTGCGAAGAGGAATTCCAATGGAATCCGCCGCTTCGGCTAAAACGTCCCGCATTTGTTTGTCATAAGCACCCACAACATCTACATGCATTACCCCGCCAGGTTGAATGCCATCAAAAAAAGTGGCTTCCCGACCAGAGGTGAAATCGAGGAAATCTTCGATCAGGGAAAGATCTCCAGGTTCCAGGGTGGGATCAATCCCGCCGACCACGTTTACAGCAATGACTTTTTCAATCCCTAGATTCTTCAGCGCCATAATGTTGGCGCGATAGTTAACTCGGCTAGGCGGAACGCTATGGTCCACTCCGTGGCGGGTCACGAATTCAATGGGGACGCCATTCCAGTGACCTGAGGTTAAGAGCGCATCTCCGAAAACGGTTTCCACTCTCCGGGCTGTGGCCCCTTCTAACGCGGGTAGTGAGTAAAACCCGGTGCCGGCAATGATCCCAATGGTGGCGCTTTTAGATGAATTCATATCATCCATCCTAGGTCAGAATTAAAGCCCAACGCGATTAGAATTCCTTCATGTCTTCTCAAGCAGCCGCCTCCGGGCAAAAAACAAAAATCCTTCTGGTTGGGATCGATGGCCTCGTTCTTAAAACTGCCTTGGAATCGGGCCACGCACCAAAGTTGCAACAGTTAAAACGAAAAGCTTTTTTTACCGAATTCGAAGTCGATGCTCCCACCTACTCAGGTCCTGGCTGGTCGACTTTATTAACCGGGTCCACCCATGCAGAACATGCTGTAGTCGATAACCGTTTTATTGGCCACCAACTTCTACACCGCCCTGACTTACTGAGCCGGGCCTTCTACCAAGATCAGACGACAACTACTTTCGCTGCCGCTGGGTGGCCACCGCTGGTAGATCCTTCAGGATTAGGTCCAGTTATACATCAGCGGCGCGAACAACAATTGGCATATCGACATCGGGTAGTAGTTCGCGATGGCGAAACTCATGGCTACCAAAGTGTTGATGCAGAAATTGCCCAGGCTTCCATCTATGCAATCGAGAAGGCTGGACCAGATGTGAGCTTCGTTTACTTTTGTGGTGCCGATGAAGCCGCGCATGTCCACGGAATTCTTGGCCAACCCTATTTGGAAGCGATCTCCCGAATTGATGCTTTCTTGGCGCAACTTAAAGGTGCCGTCGATAATCGGGTTGCCCAGTTCGGCGAAAAGTGGCTTCTTGTTATCACCACAGATCATGGGCATGTTGACGAAGGCGGCCATGGCGGGGATTCACCACAGGAGAAAGCTTCTTTTCTCCTTGCTCTAGGAGTCGGACGACCAAGCCCAGAATGGCCAATGGATATGCAGCCCCATCAATTGGTTGAACTACTCTTGGCCGAACGGGCACGTTAAATTATTCGATGAACCTTATGGTTTGCGGCCTGAGCAACAGGTCTAACGACCAATGAATCTATATTTATATGGCGAGGAAGCATCACACACCACCGAATAGTTTCAGCAATATCTTCGGCAACTAATGGCTCCGCGACCCCTTCATAAACTTTCGCTGCGGCTTGCGCATTTCCCCCAGTTCGATTGAGGGCGAACTCATCGGTTTTCACCATCCCTGGTGCAATCTCAGTTACTCGAATTTGTTCACCATTGAGTTCTAGTCGCAACGTCAGCGCCAATGCAGTTTCGGCATGCTTGGCCGCTGTATAACTTCCACCCTTTTCATAAACCGAATGCCCTGCGGTAGAAGAAACAAAGAGAAGGTGCCCACTTCCATGCGCCCTAATCAAAGGAAGCATCGCTTGAACCATGCGCAACGAACCCACGACATTGACTTCATATGTTTTGCTCCACATTGCCGGATCAGTCTCTGCTACCGTGGCTGAATCGAAGGCGCCGCCCGCATTATTTACTAAAATCGATACGGGTTTCCCAACCAATTTTCTTGCCAATGCATCGACACTGGATTGATCGGTGACATCCAGACTCTGAATTTCAATATTTGGATTTTCCTGGGCGAGTTTTTCCAAACGATCTATACGCCGTGCCGCGGCGATGACGTGGTAGCCGTTCTGTGCTAAAAGTCTGGCCGTAGCCGCACCTATGCCACTGCTTGCGCCAGTCACTATCGCGTATTCTCGAATTGCTTCATTCATAGCGAGAATATTCACGGTTTGATAGAAATAGCACAACTGCAGTCACCACGATAAAGAGTGAAGAAGCAGCCATGGCTATTGCAAAATTGCCGGCGCCAGGTCTAGATGCCAACCTAAACATAACAACTGGCAAGGTGGATTGATCTCCGTAAGCCAAGAAACTGGCTGCCCCAAACTCCCCCAAAGACACCAGTGCGCCAAAACCCAAAGCCGTGGTGATCGCCCGGCGAAGAATTGGAACTTCGATCCTCCAAGTTCTAGCAATACTTCCCGCGCCATCCAAGTCGGCGGCTTCCGTAATCGACCCGTCCAGAGATCTTCGCGCCGAAACCAGAAGCTGATGGATCAGGGGCAACAAGACAATGCTTTGGGCTAGTGGCACTACTAACCACGATTGTCGCAATGGAAAGAGGTGCCAACCAAAGCCCAACAAATAGCCAAGCCCTAGGACTACCGAAGAAAGCCCGATCGGCAATAGAACTCCCAAATCTAAGTACCTATTTCGCGCTCCAGCGGTCAACCAAGCAAGTGGCACCGAAATCAGGAGAGCCACCAACATATTCCGAATTGAATTCTCGGTGGCTTGCAGAACGCTGATGTTGAGCAGGTCGCGAGCACCATGCCCAAACAGCCCGCTATAACCGGCCACTTGCCATCGTCCTTCTTGGTGAAATGAACTGATGAATGGGGCCGAGAGCAGTATGAGAACGCCAGCAAGAAGGCAGCCACCCCACACACGAAGAACTATCAAGGGGGCACCGTGCGGACCTAAAGCGCGAAAATCCCAAGGTTGACCTAACTCTATTTCGCCTTGCGAATTGGATCTTCGGGCAAGAATGAAATATGCCAAAGTCAATATGGTCTGCCCGACAGCCAGCAAAGATGCCTGGTGCAAATTTAATTCAAATAAAGCTTTGGTATTTATTTCTGTTTCCAAGGTATTGATACTTCCGCCACCAAGAATAAGAACTAAACCAAAACTTGTTGAACAATAGAGTGAAACTAAAAGAAGCGTTTGGGTGATCGCAGAGCGAATTTGCCAAATTTCAATTCGAAAAAATGAACCTATCCAGCCCAGACCATCGAGTGCCGCATTTTCTCGCACATCTTTCGGAATCGCACTTAGCGATGTGGCGAAGGTGCGACCTACCAATCCAAAGTTCATCAAACTTTGGGCGATGAAGATCAAGGTCAACGGCGAAAATTTGCCGTGCCAAAAAAATCGATCCATCCAGGAAAATCCCATGGCCACAAGTAATGGCGGCAAGAGGAAGGGAATGGTCACAAATATCTCGATGACGTGTCGGCTCTTGACGCTTATTTGAGTCAAGAAGTAGCCGAAAGGCGCGCCGAGCAGGAGCGCCAAGAAGGCGCTGCCCACTCCAAGAAAACCGGTGAAGCACAGCAGCCGAAATACTCGAGCTACATCTACAGCCATTGGCGAATCGGAAACTGCATGCTCAAGAAATACGATTACCGGGTAACCGAAAAAGAGAAGCAAAAATAGTGCCGGGGCAACCACCCGTGCTACAAATTTGCGCTTAGCCCTCAAAGATCGCAGACCAGGCTTTCAGCCACTTGTTTCGATTACCTTGTATATCTAAGTTGGATCCAATAACGCTGGACGCAGCCTGCGAATATTTGACCCACTCGGTGGGAAGCGGAGTTTTAGGATTGATGGGATACACATACATTGCCGCAGGCATTGCGCTTTGAAAAT
>CAINLV010000030.1 GCA_903850565.1 uncultured Actinomycetes bacterium | reverse complement strand
TGCATCTGCGATTCCAGATACCCGGGCACGACGACTAGCTGGAACAATTCGATACGCAACGCTGGTTACATTTGGAAACGATGCCAAAAAGAAAAGGGTCAAAATAAGAATCGTCAGCGCGGAGATAGTTCCGGACAAGACTGCTTTGCCGACGCCAAGGACGCCACCAAAGGCGCTAACGACAAATTGACCGTCATGAATTGAGGAGGTAACTTTCTTTTGGATCGAATCGATTAAACCGTAATTTTCGTTAAGGCGATTAAGGAGTGAATTACCTTTTAAATCACTTATGAGCGACGGCGCATTTTGCACCAACGAATTAACCTGATGAGCAACCGGTGGAATAACCACCCAAGAAAATAGCGCGGCAAAAACTAAAACGATACCTACGATTGAGGCGACCGAAGCATTTCGGGATAACCCTCTTCGGCGGAAAAACTCCACGGCAGGATGAAGGCCTGCAGCAAAGAAGAGCGAGATCAGAATAAGTACAAATACCTGGCTTGCCGAGGCAAGTGCCCGCAGTAAAGTCAGCGAAATAGCTGCCCCTGCCGCAGCTAAAAAGCCAAAGTAGAAGGGGTGGCGCGTATCCAGCGGGGCGCCAATAGTCCCAAAATCTGGCTCTGGCGTAGCGGTTCTTTCACGCTTGAGTAGTGGTTTGCGGGCAGGCTTTTCTGAAGGCATCTCCCGATTTTATCCGTGAATCCCGAGCAATCGGGGATCCGTAACACGATTGCCCCTTAATTCTCACCCGCAGTTAACCTAATCGGCAGGCGTCACGCGGTTGAGTGCGAGAGAATTAGCCAGTGAGCGGACTTCGGATAGTGGGAATTGGCGAGGAGATCTCCGCCTGTGCGCTCCTGCCCTGGACGGTCCCGCTGGAGGAATGGCCCGAAGAGCCTTCCCTAACCGATATGCGCGGAATTTCTCGGCATATTGTTCGTCTGATTCACTCCACCGGTGACCCGGAATCTGAGGTCTATGCCGTTAAGGAAACTGTCCCAGAGTTTGCCAATCGCGAGTACTCCATCCTGCGCGAACTGGCCCAGCGCCAGGCTCCCTCGGTCGAGCCAATCGCGGTAGTTGAGGGCCGAACCAATGATGCGGGAGAAGAGTTGCCTGCGGCCTTGGTAACTCGCTACCTGCCCTTTTCCCTGCCGTATCGAGTCATCCTTAGTGAATCCATCACCCCGCATGAGATCGTGAACATGACCAATGCCTTGGCCTTGCTCTTGGTCAGATTGCACTTGCTGGGATTCTGGTGGGGCGATTGCTCCCTTTCTAATACCCTCTTTCGTCGGGATGCCTCGGAATATTCGGCCTACTTAGTCGATGCCGAAACCGGCGAATTCCAACAGCGCCTCTCCGATGGCCAACGAGAGCACGATTTAGAAATTGCCCACTTCAATGTTGCCGCCGAGCTTGATGACCTTGCCTGTGCTGGTTTGCTTCACCCTGGGATGGATCCCTTCCGCGCCAGCGATACCGTGATCAAGCGATATCGACGTCTGTGGCAGATGCTCAAGGAACCGCAACTGCTAGACCCGACGGATAGACATGCGGTGGAACGCGCGATGCGCGCCCTGCAAGATTTAGGGTTTGCCGTAGAAGAGGTAGAAATTTTGATCGATGGCGACCAAGGCAAATTAAAATTCCAACCAAAATTGGTGGCTTCGGGTTATCACCAACATCGTTTGCATGATGTCTTAGGTCTTCATGCCGAAGAACTTCAGGCAAAGCGTTTGCTTGCCTCATTTGATCGATACCGCGCTCGCGAAAAGAAACCACTTCCTACTGTCGAAGAATCGGCACGGCGGTGGATTACCGAAGTATTCGAACATACAATCAATCAAATCCCCGAAGATCTGCGAGGTCGGGTTGAAGCGGCCCAGATGTTCCATGAAATTTTGGAACACCGATGGTATCTAGGCGAGAAGGCTGGCCGAGATGTTGGAATGGACTTTTCGACACAAGACTACATCGCCCACATTCTGCCCTTTCGAAGCGCAAGCGGCGGCACTGTTTCTGAGAATGAAGATCTTCTGGATTCTGAACTCGTTTAGGTGAGACGCAATTTTTTTGGCAAGATAGCCCTATGAGTATGCCGCCGTTGCCCAAAAACCTTTCGCGGGCAGTTGATCTCAGTGGATTGGCATCACCCAAGTCGGCTCAAAATCAAGGTCCGGCAATCACTGTTACCTCAGATAATTTAGTCAAAGATTTTCTGGCCGCATCCAATAAGGCCGTTGTCATTATTTTATGTTGGTCACCGCGGAGCGCTCAATCCCAACAAGTCTTAGAGATGCTCTCAAAGTTCTACATTGCCGATTCCGCGAAGACCGGGCAAGCGCCGTGGATTTTCGGCTCGGTAAATGTTGATGCCGAACCAGCGGTTGCACAAGCAGTGCAAGTTCAAAGCGTTCCTTTGGCAATTGCGATTATTCAGGAGCAAGTTGTCCCACTTTTTGAATCCATACCTACGGAAGCGCAAGTTCGATTGGTAATTGACAAGGTTCTTACCTTGGCTGCTGAACGTGGCGTAGGTGTCGCGCCGGCTCCTTCCGAAGTGGTTGAGCCAGCACTTGGACCTGAAGAAGAAGCGGCGCTCTCCGCGCTGGAGGCTGGAGATTTTGTCGCTGCGAAAGCTGCATATCAAGCCTGGTTAACCAAATCTCCCTTTGAACCGATGGCTAAATTGGGTTTGGCTCAAACCGAACTATTTATCCGCACTCAAGGCGCTACTTTAGAAACGGCTGCCGCCGCCGCGGAGTCGAATCCAACCGACATCCCTGCTTCGCTGTTGGCTGCCGATATGGAAATTATGCATGGGCTGAATAAGGAAGCATTTGACCGACTGATATCTTTAGTAAAAGCTACTTCAGGCGATGACCGTAAGGCAGTTAGAGAACATCTGCTAACACTTTTCTCGATCATTGACCCAGAAGACCCCGTTTTAGTGAAGGCCCGACAAGCGCTGGCAAGCGCGTTATTTTGAAAATAATGGATTTAAAAGAGCGGGTAAATCTTTACATAATTTTTGCAGTTTTCGGAGTCGGGATTATGTCCATGGCGCCGAGAAACCCCGAAATAAAACATAACCTTGGAATATCCAATGGAAGTTTTGGAACTTTACTCAGCCTGGCTGGATTGGGCTCGCTTATTAGTTTGATTTACGGCGGTCATCTTGTGCATCGCTTAGGAACTAGACGGGTTCTCACCGTTGGCTCAACTATCGTCTATGCAACGATCGCAAGTATTCCACATGTGCATTCGCCAATAATTTTTGTCGTTCTTATGTTTATCATGGGCGCATCGTTATCTGGATATCACATTGCTAGCAATGCACAAGGCTTACGACGCCAAGCCGATACGGGTCAAGTGCTCATTCCGAAGTTGCATGGTGCATGGAGCAGTGGCGCGCTATTTGCTGCGGTATTTGCCTTTATCGTGACACCCAGAGTCTCATTTGCTTGGCATATAGATTCCTTAATCACAATCGCATGGATCGTGACGCAAATTGCCCTCTGGAATCTCAAAGATGTGCTGATCCACGGTTCAAAAGATCCTGATTCAGAGAGCAGCTATTCCTTTAAAACTATTTTCACCTCATTCCAATTCGAACCGCTAGTTTCTTTCGGTTTGCTCTGCGCGGTAATGATTGAATTTGCAACCAATGACTGGGCGACCATTTTTGCTAAAGAAGAAATCGGCATGAGCCCAGCCGCCAGCATCTTGCCTTACATACTCTTTGTGCTCTCCATGATTATTGGACGATTCACAATTCATCGAGTTCTCACCTTCCGAACCGAACGTTGGTTGATCAAATGGGGCGCTATTTTCGGCGGAAGCGCATTTATTTGTTTGTCGATTGCAGGAACGATTATTGCTAAGAGCCACAAGCAACTGGGTTTCGCGGTGATACTTATTGGGTTTATTGCTATCGGAACGGGATGTTCTCATTTAGCCCCAACTTGGTATGGCATCGCAGGTAGAAGGACCTCGGTACCAGGAGCCGTCATCGTGGCTCAACTGGGCGTTGTTAACACCATCTTGGTCTTTCTTATCAAGATATTAATTTCTTGGTTAGCTCAGACCACCTGGGTACTCACGGCCTTATTGTTCCCTGCATTGATGCTCATCGCAGTTGTAGCGGTTTCTCATCTGGGACGAGATGAATTACTTCCGAAAACCTGACTGGTTCGGTAAGGCTTTTAACTAGTTTTAGTAATCCAAATTGTTGCCAACGGTGGCAAGCGAAGCGTGGCCGATGCGGCATAACCGTGACGTGGCACATCTAAAGCAATTATTTCGCCATTGGTTACGCCGGAACCGCCATATTTTAGATCATCGGTATTGAGCACTTCTCGCCACACTCCAACTGAAGGCAGCGGAATCTGATAACTCTCATGAGGCACTGGCGAGAAGTTCGTAATGGCAATCACTGCATTCTTATTATCGTCCCAGCGAACAAATGCCAAGGTGTTGCCAGCCGCGTCATCTCCGACTAACCAGCTAAAACCTTCGGCAGAAACATCTCTTTGCCACATGGGGGCAAGAGAGCGGTATTGATTGTTCATATCTTTGATAGATCGAGCGACGCCACTGTGCTCGGCATATTCGGTCAAATGCCAGTCCAAAGAACGAGATTCATTCCATTCATCGCTCTGTGCGAATTCACAACCCATGAATAGAAGTTTCTTTCCCGGATGAGCCCACATGAATCCGTAAAGCGCGCGAAGGGTGGCCAGTTTCTGCCAGCGATCGCCTGGAATCTTTTCGATAAGCGAACCTTTTCCATGTACAACTTCATCATGGGAGAGTGGAAGGAGGAAATTCTCGCTCCATGCATAAAGGATGGAGAATGTAATTTCGTTGTGGTGAAATTTGCGATGAACTGGTTCGTGCTTTATGTATTCCAAAGTGTCGTGCATCCAACCCATATTCCATTTAAAGCCAAAACCTAATCCGGTATCTGCAGTGGGTTTAGTGACTCCACCCCACGCAGTGGATTCTTCGGCAATCATCATGATTCCAGGAGCCTCGCGATATGCGGTTGCAGTAACTTCTTGCAAGAAAGCAACTGCCTCTAAGTTTTCACGTCCGCCAAATTTGTTGGGGATCCATTCATTATGTTTGCGGGAATAATCTAAGTAGAGCATGGAGGCAACGGCATCGACTCGGATGCCATCAATATGAAATTCCAAGAGCCAATAGAGTGCTCCGGCAACTAAGAAGTTACGAACTTCATTGCGGCCATAGTTAAAGATCAGTGTTCCCCAGTCAGGGTGTGTTCCTAGTCGAGGATCTTCATGCTCATACAAAGCCGATCCATCGAAGCGAGCCAAAGCCCATTCATCTTTGGGAAAATGAGCTGGCACCCAATCGATAATGACTCCAATTCCAGCGTTGTGAAGGGTGTCAATCAGAAAACGCAGATCATCGGGAGAACCGAAGCGGGAAGTCGGCGCAAAGAAAGAAGTAACTTGATAACCCCATGAACCACCAAATGGATGCTCCATGACCGGCAGGAATTCGACGTGGGTAAATCCTTCTTCAATCAGATATGCCATTAACTCTGTGGCCAAATCCCGATAAGAAAGTCCTGGTCGCCAAGAGCCTAAGTGCATTTCATAAACTGAGATTGGAGCACGCCACGGCTGGAAAGTTGTGCGAGCATCCATCCATGTGGCATCTTGCCACTCATAATTATTTTCGTTGATGACCGATGCCGTCAGCGGAGGAATCTCCGTCGCTCTAGCCATGGGATCGGCATGATCAATCCATTGCCAATGCTGAGATTGAATTGCAAACTTGTACCTGGTCCCGGCACCAATGCCAGCAATAAATATTTCCCATATCCCAGATGACCCAAGCGGAACCATCGGATGGGTAGTGCGATCCCAATAATTGTGGTCGCCGACCAAACTAACGGCGCGAGCATTTGGAGCCCAGACTGAAAAGGCAGTGCCGATGAGTTCGCTTTTTTCATCTCGGCGAACATGCGCGCCGAGGACTTCCCATAATCGTTCGTGGCGACCTTCACCAATTAAATAGAGGTCAACTTCTCCCAGCGTCGATTGCGGATTGAGATAGCCAACAACTGCTGGAACCGGCTCTACCTTCTTCGCTTCCTTGGACATTAGAACTTCACCGCGGCAATGTGCGCGATGCGTCCGACCGGACGGGCGGGATCTAACCGAACGAAGGTGTGTGGCGACCAGGTGTAGTTATCGTTACTGAGGAGGTCTTGAACTTCAAAAATGTCGTGAGGTAATCCCAACGTATTCATGTTCCAATGCACCGTCGTTTCTTGAACTCGGATGGGATCTAAGTTAACAACGATAAGAATAAGGTCATTGCCTTCTCGTTTGGAATAGGCCAAGACCTGATCTGAGTCAGTGTCATGGAACTCCAAATTTCGAAGCTTGCGCAGCGCTGGATGGTTTCTTCGAATTTCGTTGAGTTTTCCTACAAATGGCGCCAGGGTTAAACCCGCTTTCGCAGATTTTTCCCAATCTCGAAATTTGATTTCGTACTTTTCTGAATCGCGATATTCCTCGGCACCATCTCTGATGGGGACGTGTTCATAGAGTTCATAGCCGGCATACAATCCCCACGATGGCGACATCGTTGAAGCCAAAACGGCTCGTTGGGCAAAAACCGCCGGATTTCCATTTTGAAGGTGGAACGGCAAAATATCTGGAGTATTGACCCAGAAGTTGGGGCGGAAAAATGCGCTGGTCCCATGTGAAACTTCTTTGCCATATTCAATGAGTTCGCCCTTAGAGGTTCTCCAAGTGAAATAGGTATATGACTGTTGAAAACCAGCTTTTCCAAGCGCATGCATCATTGCAGGTCGGGTAAATGCCTCAGAGAGAAAGACCACTTCTGGGTAGATGTAATTAATTTCACCGATGACTTCTTGCCAAAAATGGACCGGTTTGGTGTGCGGATTATCAACTCGAAAAGTCTTAACACCTTTGGAAATCCAGAAGAGCAGAATACGCATTACTTCGGAGACAATGCCCTTGTAATCGTTATCGAAATTTATTGGATAAATATCTTGATATTTTTTAGGTGGATTTTCGGCATAGGCGATGGAACCGTCCGGCCTGGTGGTGAACCATTCTGGGTGACTCCTTACCCACGGATGATCAGGAGAAGCTTGTAGAGCTAGATCCAGAGCAATTTCCAGATTGAGTTTCTTTGCTTCGGCAACAAATTTCTCAAAATCTGCCAGTGTTCCCAGTTCAGGATTGATGGCATCGTGTCCACCCGCCGAACTTCCGATAGCCCAGGGGACCCCTGGATCTGAGTCGATGGGATTGAGGGTGTTGTTTTTTCCTTTTCGGAAACTCTTTCCGATGGGATGAATCGGAGGCAAATAGAGAATATCGAATCCCATAGCAGCAACTGCAGGCAAGCGCTTGAGCGCGGTTGTGAAATTGCCAGAGGTAAAAGTTCCATCGCTGTTCTTGACTGCACCTTCGCTTCGCGGGAAAAACTCATACCAAGCACCAACGAGGGCGCGTTCTGGTTCTACTCGAATGGGAAATCGCTGCGTTGAAGTTGCAAAACGTTTAAGGGGATTGAGATGGAAAAATTCTTTGATCTCTGAAGTGGTGGCTAAATGAAAACGTTCTAGCGCAGGAAGTTTCTTTGCTTGGAGAGCTTTCCATCCGGAACCGATAATTTTTTCAGCAAGCGGGTTTTCCAGGAGCGCCTGCTTAAATATTTCTTCACCCATCTGGCAACAAAGTTCAATATCCAAGTTGGCCGGAATTTTAATTCCAGCATCGTGCTCCCACGTGTGAAATAGATCGTCGAAGGCTTCTATTCCATAACTCCATTTGCCTTCATATGTCGGGCTCAACTCTGCTTGGTAACGATCACTGCCAGGCCAGATTTCATGCATGGCAATTCTTTCAACTTCTTGACCTTCTGGATCAAAGAGGATGGCCTGAACTCCAAGGGCATCATGACCTTCTCGAATTACCGTAGCTGAAACCGATATATGTTCGCCCGGCACCGCTTTCACACCAATAAGTTCACCCCCGAAATGAACTACAGGGGAGACATCAATGATGGGAAAGCGGCCGATCATCCGGAACCCTCGGTATTTCCTGGATCAGCTGCCTTCACGTCATCTAAAGCATATTTATCTATGGCTTCTTGAATTACGCGACGCTTAATCTGACCTGCTTCGGCCAATCGCGACAGTGTGGCGACAACGATTGATTCGGCATCAACTTTAAAGTGACGGCGAAGCGCACCGCGAGTATCAGAAAGTCCAAATCCATCGGTACCTAAGGAGAGGAAATCTTGTTCAACCCATGGCGCAATTTGATCTTGCACGGCTCGCATGAAGTCACTGACCGCAATGACCGGACCGTCTTGACCACGAAGTTTCTTGGTGACAAAGGCACTCTTCTGGTCCTCAGGGTTAAGCAAGTTATGGCGATCGGTCTCTAGGCCATTTCGACGAAGTTCGTTCCACGAGGTAACGGACCAAACATTTGCAGTGACTCCCCAATCTTCTTGGAGAAGTCGTTGTGCTTTAAGGGCCCAATTGAGTGCGACACCTGAAGCCAAGATTTGGGCACGTTTTTTATTGTTGCCCGAGATTGGTGCATATAAGTACATGCCCTTAAGCAGGCCATCCACATCTAAGTTCTGTGGCTGTGCTGGTTGCATATATGGCTCGTTATAAACAGTGAGGTAGTAATAAATATTTTCGCTGTTTTCACCATACATCCGGCGCAAACCATCGCGGACAATGTGGCCAACTTCGTAGCCGAAGGCAGGATCGTAGGCAATAACCGCTGGGTTTGTTGAGGCTAACAAGTGGGAATGGCCATCTTCGTGTTGAAGACCTTCGCCATTCAAAGTGGTGCGACCAGCAGTTGCTCCCAAAACAAAACCGCGAGCCAATTGATCGGCCGCTGCCCAAAATCCATCACCAGTTCGTTGAAAACCAAACATGGAGTAGAAAATGTAGATCGGAATCATCGGTTCATCGTGCGTTGAATAAGAAGATCCAACCGCAGTAAATGAAGCAACCGAACCAGCTTCGTTGATTCCTTCGTGAAGAATGACACCAGAACTGGATTCCTTGTAGGAAAGCATGAGCTCGCGATCCACCGAGGTATAGGTCTGACCATGTGGGGAGTAGATCTTCAAAGATGGAAAGAGTGAATCCATCCCAAAGGTGCGTGCCTCATCCGGAATAATTGGAACGAAACGCTTTCCAATTTCTGGATCCTTGATCAAATCTTTAAGTAGACGAACGAAGGCCATAGTTGTGGCGATTTCTTGCTGCCCGCTGCCGCGCTTCACCGAGTCATAAGTGCTCTCTGGTGGCTGAGGAAGTGGCTTAGAAATTTTTCGTCGGGTTGGAACTGAACCGCCGAGTTCGCGGCGACGTTCCAT
>CAINLV010000029.1 GCA_903850565.1 uncultured Actinomycetes bacterium | reverse complement strand
TTCCGTAGTAGTAACTAGTTACCCCATGAGCGTTCTCATTCTTATATTTATCTAAACGGAGCGAAATAACTAAGTCTGCACCTGCAGAATTGGCAAGTTCAATTCGTTCATTTTCAGAGGGACGACTATCAATATTATGAGTGAGAAAAACAGAGACCCCAAGTGCGATCAGACGACCTTCTAAACGTTGAGCCACATCAAAAACTAAATCTGAGTGAAAAGTATCCGAACCTGGGTCAAGAACAATTATTTTGTTTGCTAGCGCTGGCCCACGATTGGCACGATGGGCGTTGTCGCGCAACTGCGAAGGAGCTCCACCAGTAACGGTCTTTGTCAGGCGCATCAGGGCAATAACTGTTGCTGGGCCGCACTGGCCATCACTTTTAACACCTACCGACTTTTGAAATTCGCGAACTGCACTTTCAGTTACAACGCCATAAATGCCATCAACGCGCCCAGCATTAAATCCCATCTCAGTAAGACGGCCTTGCAAAACCGCAATGTCATCCCCGCGCATTAATGAACCAGGCAGGAAATTAAGTACGCGATCTCCCAGTTTCCAACGAGCCTCATCTAAAGCACGAAAAGTAACTTGATTAATAATCCCGGTGATAACTAAGCCACGTTCTTGTTGGAAAGCCTTAACTGCACTCTCTACGACGGTGTCAAAATCAAGTGTGGCATGAGTCAAAAATCCAAGCCGCACCAATATTGAAGTTATAGAGAGAACAACATCACCCTGATCACCACAAGTGAGATCGGAGGTAGACATAAATTAAATAAAGGCTTGTAGCTCTTTGAGTAGAGCAGGTTTTGGTTTTGCTCCGACAATACTCTTAACAACTTCACCATTAACATAAACATTTAACGTAGGAATAGAAGTAATTCCATACTTAATCGCGATGGCGGATTCTTCGTCGGTGTTTAGTTTCACGATCTTAATCTTGTCGGCATACTCAGTGGCGATCTCATCCAAGATTGGACCGACAGCGCGGCATGGACCACACCATTCCGCCCAAAAATCTACAAGCACTGGGGTGGAACTCTTGAGTACTACTGCATCAAAAGTAGCGGTGGTGACTGGCTGTGCTGCACTCATGTTATTTGCTCCGTTACATTCTTGGGTTAAAGGATAATCTTACTTTTAATTAAATTAATGGCCCGCTAAGAAACGCTCAGCATCGAGAGCTGCCGAACATCCAGAACCGGCCGCGGTGATTGCTTGCCGGTAGGTGAAGTCCACTAAATCGCCACAGGCGAAAACACCGCCTTGATTGGTTCGGGTGCTTCTGCCTTCAACAAGGACATAACCTTCTTCGTTCAACTCTATTTGTCCCACGAGAAGTTCGCTCCGAGGAACATGTCCGATAGCAACGAATAAGCCGGTGAAATCCCGATCGCTAATTTCGTTTGTGAGATTGTTCTTTAATCGAAGCGCGTTAACTTTGGAATCACCTAAAACATCGACAACTTCAGTATTCCAAAGAACTTCAATTTTTGGATTAGCCAACGTGCGCTCCACCATAATCTTGGATGCGCGAAAGGAATCTCGGCGATGAATAAGTACTACTTTGCTAGCAAAGCGAGTGAGGAAATTTGCTTCCTCCATCGCTGAATCTCCGCCGCCTACAACCGCGATAGTCTGCTCTCGAAAGAAGAATCCATCGCAGGTAGCACACCACGAAACCCCTTTTCCGGAGAGGCGTTTCTCATTTTCCAGGCCAATTTCTTTGTAAGCAGAACCGGTGGCCAAAATGACAGCTTTACTCTGCAAGGTATTTCCAGAACCATCTTTGAGAGTTTTAATTTCCCCCGCAAGTGACATTTCGACAATGTCATCCGTGATCAATTTAGCGCCAAACTTAATGGCTTGTTTGCGCAGGTCGTCCATTAAATCAGGTCCCATTACTCCATCTGGAAAACCAGGGAAGTTCTCTACCTCGGTAGTGTTCATTAAAGCCCCGCCAGCCGTTACCGAACCTTCATAGAGGATCGGGGATAGTTGGGCGCGAGCGGCATAAATGGCGGCGGTGTAACCAGCTGGCCCAGAACCTACAATGACCAGATTGTGTAGCTCACTCATGGGTTACAACCTACCTTTTCTTAATATTGCAAATGTGTTGGAAACTTCTTCAATCTTAAAGAATCGAGCTAGCAGGATATATCCAACCCCGCATGAAGTAAGAACGAAAAGTAAGTGAACTGTATTCCCGCCAGGCAGGTATGGGATGGCTAAACGCGCTGGAATTGCACAAAGCAAAGCCAAAGTAATCAGTTTGAGATAGAGCCAGACGATCTCACTCAGGTGGATCACCACTTGGTGCCTTCGAAGTAGCCGGATAGTCAGCCACGCCCCAAAGAAATAGCTCAGCGAGAGGGAACCGGCCAAACCGACAGTTACCCACTCCGAGGGAAGCAACGCGGCCACAAGAAGTGAAGCCAAAACCCCAATTACATTCATCCAAGCATTACTAACAACTTGCAACTTAACATTTTCGAAAGCATTTAACCCACGTAAAGCAACCAAGTTGATACTCATAGGCATAAGCCCGCAGGCAAATCCAGCCAGGGTGTAACCCAAGTACTGCGAGTCATTATGGGAAATTCCAAAAAATAAGGAATGTGTAATTAGTGGTCCAAAACAGAGAAAGGCTATCGCGCTAGGAACAGTGACGATCCCAACTAATCTGATGGTCTTTACTAAACGGTCATGAATTTCTTCAATTCTTTTATCTAACACTAAGGTAGAAAGTTGTGGCAGAAGCGCAGTCACAATTGAAATGGTAAAAATGGAATGTGGCAACATTAATATTAAAAAGGCGTTGCTATATGGCGTAAAACCAACTCCGGTTTCGAGTCCTGCTTTTGCACTTCTCACCGCTGCCGAAGTAGAGAGGTTTACGGTGACCAAATAACTCAATTGCGAGATTGCCGCGAATAACAAGGTCCAAGACGCTAACCCGAAAGATTTCTTTAATTCCGTATCTTTCCAATCAAATCTCGGGCGAAGGTGGAGTTTGGTTTTCATCACGACCGGAATTAGTGCCAGCGCTTGAACAACATAACCAGCAGTCGTACCAATCCCCAACCAACTGACCTCGGTAAAGGAAATTGAAGAAACGGTCAGATTGTGCGAGTTCTGTAAATACCAACCGAAGATGCTAATAGTTAAGAGATTGTTCAAGACAGGTGCCCACATCATTGGGCCAAATTTTCCATGCGCATTGGCAACTTGGCTCAACAAAGCGAACAGACCCATAAAAAGAATCTGAGGCAAGCAATATCGCATAAAGAGCACAGTCAGTGAAAATTCAGGGCGCCCAACGTAACCCGTTGCGAAAAGTCGAACAAGAAGTGGCGCGGCAAGGACTGAGAGAAGTACAAGTGCACCAAGTATCACCGTGGTTGCTGTGATTAGTTTGGAGATAAAAGCAGAACCACCATCACTGTCTCGAGTAGATCTAACTAGTTGCGGCACAAAGACTGCTGTGAGCGCTCCACCTAAAAGTAAATTGTAAAGAATATTGGGCATGGTGTTCGCAACGTTGTAAGTATCACCCAACAAAGTGGTTCCCAGAACTGCAACTAATAATAGGTTTCGAATCAGCCCAGTTATGCGCGAAAAGATAGTCCCCACCGCCATAATGGTGGAAGAACGCACTAAGGAAGAGTCGGAAGTGCTCATGCCTTCCTCCGGCGAATCCTTCTAAAACTTTGAATAATCACTGCTACAAATAAGGTGATTGCGGCCCCTGTGGTGATCCAGGTTGCGACGGGGCTTATTACCGACAATGTGAGTGGGAAATCAGCAATATCGCCAATTTGGTATCCCTGTGAAGTGCGCAGCTTTACTGATAGCGAACTGGTACCTGAAGTAAGAACTTCCACTGGGATTAATATTTGAGTCTTTGAACTAGCCAACAAAGAAACACTCCCAAGATGGCCTAGAACAATTTTACTATTTTGAGTGGTTACGCCAATTCGAACTGAAACCGGATAAGGAAAATCATTTACCACGGTAATAGGAAGTTTTTGATGCGAGGATGTGATCGTAAACCTACCCGGCACGGTGTGCACTTTATGCTTCAATTCAAAAATAGTCGCGGTGAGATTTCGGGCTAGGAAATCCCTACGGGATGAGTCGAGGGAATCAGTTAAGAAACTGGCACTTCTAAGTTTCAAATTATCAAAGTCCGCCGACGGAAGTAAACCGGAAACCATCTGCATCTGTTTTATTGCAGATTTGTATGAATCCATTGCTAATACATCCAGTTTGTAATAACGCTTCAAAGGATATGCGGCTAACTGTTTAACTGGGCGAAGAAGCAATTTCTGCAACCTCTGTTTTCCTGCCGCTAAGAAATAGTTTTCATCATGGGGGGAGAGGCGGTGAATCCAATAACCAGATGGATTTCCAAAAGGAAGAGCGTAAACGGGATCAGTTTTTGTAACCACCGCTAACTGCATGAGCCATGTTGTAGCGATAGCCTGCCCCACTGTCGGAGTATTAGATGTCAGTGAATAGCCCTGGCTCATTGCAATTACATCTTCTATGAGTGCGGCATCGATATTCCAGATTCGTGGCTTTGGGGGTGGGTTAAATATGGCACTTCCTAATCGCCCATACATATCTAACTGAGTAACTAGATCATCATCGATAAATTTGCCATTTAGTTCGCGATGGGTGGGTTCAAAGAGAGTAATGATCGAAGTTGAAGCGTTCGCAATTGGAATATTTGAACAGGTACCAAGAGCTAATGAAATGAAGAAAGTGAAGAAAGCGATCAGGTATTTTTTCACTTTATTAAGTCCCCTGATTTTGCAATCAATTTCTTCTCATCTGGATAGGCCAACATTTCGATAATCTCCGAAAGCGGGAACCAACCAACATCATCTACTTCCGATATTTGCGGAGCTAATTCACCACCAACTTCCTTGAATAAATAATGGTGGACGGTTTTATGGATTCGCTTTCCTCCAGCCATAAACCAAAAATCAATAACACCTAAGGAACGAGAAATCTCACTCTCAATTCCAGTTTCTTCAGCTACCTCCCGAATTGCAGCCTGTTCCGGAGTTTCACCTAATTCAATATGCCCTTTTGGTAAGGACCACAACAGGCGTTCACGGCTGTGATCTTTCAAATCGCGCCTACCTATTAATAGCCCTTTAGTGCCAGAAGCATCAATAACCAGCCCACCAGCGCTTACTTCGTCGACTCGTTTGGCATATTGGCTGGTATTTGGCTTAACCGGAGCCTTTTTGAGAGGTTGAGCAGGCGTATCAACGGGGGTTGCATCCGTAGATGCAGAGATTTGTTGAGGGTGTGGCTTGGCAGGGCGCCGTCTCCGACGTTTTTTCCGTTTTGCTTCGCCACCCGCACTCGGTGCCGGGGTCATAGATGGATGGTACTGCTCTAGCCTTACTCATTGTGAGAGGGAAACTATGAAAACTCCAAGAGATCTAGCCGAGGCGCTGGCGGTCTCCAGCCTGGCCGATCACTTCCCGTTGGCGCTCTCACTCGCCCAAGAATTCAAAAAGAAGGGTCACACCTTGGCGCTGGTAGGTGGGCCAGTTCGCGATGCCATCTTAGGTCGACTCGGAAATGACTTGGATTTCACCACCGATGCCAAACCAGAAGCCACTAAGGCAATTCTTCTCAAATGGGCTGATGCAATATGGGAGACTGGAGCGGAGTTCGGCACAATTGCCGCAAAACGCGGTGATCACACCATTGAAGTAACCACATATCGAAGTGAAATTTACGATCTTGCCAGCCGAAAGCCAGATGTCAATTTCGGAGATTCAATAGAAGCAGATTTGTTCCGTCGGGATTTCACGGTGAATGCAATGGCCCTGGAACTCACCACGGATGAACCAACCTTTATTGACCTCTTTGATGGAGTTTCCGACCTCGCTTTGAAACGACTTCGAACTCCAGGCAAAGCCGAAGATTCTTTCTCAGATGATCCGTTGCGAATGATGCGCGCCGCCAGATTCACTAGTCAATTAGGTTTCACCGTCGACGCAGCAATTCTTGAAGCGATTTCATCGATGAGTGAACGAATAAAAATAATTTCTGCCGAAAGAGTTCGAGATGAACTTATCAAAATACTTATGTCGAATAATCCACGAACTGGATTGGCGCTCTTGGTTGAAACCGGATTGGCGCAATATGTTCTTCCGGAATTGCCAAAATTAAAACTGGAAATTGATGAACACCACCACCACAAAGATGTTTATGAACACACGTTGACCGTTTTAGAACAAGCGATAGCTTTAGAAGATCAATTAGGTGGCCCCAATCTTGTAAATCGTTTAGCCGCACTTCTTCACGATATTGGTAAGCCTAAAACTCGTGAATTAATTCCCGGTGGCGGTGTTTCGTTTCATCACCACGAAGTTGTCGGGTCAAAAATGGCGAAGGAGCGATTACGCGCATTGCGATTCGACAACCACACCATCAGTGACGTTTCTACCTTGGTCTTTCTCCACCTGCGTTTTCATGGGTATGGTTCTGGTGAATGGACCGATGCTGCAGTTAGAAGATATATAAAAGATGCTGATCATTTACTTGGCCATCTGCATGTATTGACCCGCGCTGACTGCACCACCAGAAATCAGCGGAAAGCCGATTTATTAGCACGTACTTATGACTCGCTCGAAGCGAGAATTGTTCAACTCAAAGCCGAAGAAGAGTTAGATAAAATTCGTCCCGATTTAGATGGTCTGGCAATAATGGCAATTCTTCAGATTTCGCCCTCGCCATTAGTTGGCAAGGCTTACAAATACCTCTTAGATCTACGAATGGAACAAGGACCTTTAGGAGCAGAGTTGGCTGAAGTAGAACTTCGTAAGTGGTGGGAAATCAACGCGCCGAAAAATGCTTAGGCCGAAGTAAGAAGCTTGCCACCCAGATATATAAAGCAGTGATGAGTAATGGTAATAGCGCAGAATTTCCACTCTTAGGAAGCACAAAAGCGGCAACAATTGCTCCAAGAACGATCGCGCCATTTACGGCAACGTCATAAAATGCAAAAACTCGACCGCGATATTCATCCTCAATTTTAGATTGAACCAAGGCGTCATTTGTGACCTTAACGGCTTGCCCACACAACCCAACAAAGAATGCTGCAACAATGAGAAAAATTTCTTTAGTTGAGAAAGCGAAGAGTAGGAGTGCTGGCACAGCCCCAACCATCATCAGCCTTATCCAACGATGTCTTCCCATTTTCATAACACCAAATGGACTAACAATAGAACCAAGCCCGACTCCAACACCGGCAATACCTAGTGCAATTGCGAATCCGCGCAAACCTGCATCTGGATTATTAGGTGAGTGATAATGATTTCGTTCCAGAAGTAATCCCATTAAAGTTAATGCGGTTAATCCCCCGCGTTGGAAAGCTGTCGCCAAAATTCCGCGCAAGGCATCACCATGATCTTTAAGTAAATTGAATCCCTCTGACATTTCTCGCCAACCTGCAGTTGAAGGTATCTGCTCGACTGGGCCGATTTCATTTCGTTTTAATCGAGAAGTAAGTACTCCACTCGCTAGGTATCCTAAACAAGCCAACACAATCAGCAGTGAATCTGAAATATCGGTTCCATGGGATTTATCCAAGAAATTCTTAATTCCGATCCCAATCCCCCCACCGATAACCACTCCGATAGTTCCTCCAGTTACAGCGAGAGCATTAGCGGCAATCAATTCGGTTTTAGATACTAGTAGCGGAAGCCCGGCAGAAAGTCCGGCCAAAATCAATCGATTGGTGCCGAAGGCGATAAGAACAAAAAGAGTGAGAAGTAAACCAGTGGCTCCACTTTTCACAAGAATTGCGATCACAATTAGGTCGGCAGCGCGGAAGAAATTTGCAAGTTGCACTATCTGTTGTCTGGGAAAACGATCTAGAAATACGCCAGCAAATGGACCAACCAGAGAGTAAGGAAGGAGAACCACGGCGAATGCCAGGGCGGCCGCAACTGCATTCGATTGGCGCTCCGGTGAGAAGAGCACGAAGGAGGCTAATGCGGATTGAAAGATGCCATCTGTGATCTGCCCCAGCCAGCGAATGTGAAGCAAACGCGGGAATCGCCCACCAGCTGCAACCACCCGGGGAATCTTCATGACGGTAAGAGTAGTTACTTTGAAAAGAACTCCCACGCCCAAAAGGATTATTATTTATCCCTTATGTGGTCTCGGCGCGATGCAATTGATTACTCCTTAGATCGTCGTGCCAGTTTGGTGGCGCTCTTTCAAGGTAAAGCTTCGGCTATGGACGCGTGTGACGCCGACCCTTATCTTCGCCGAGCCGCTAAACATCATGGCGAGTTGAGTAAACGTCCCTGCCCGGTCTGCAAAAAGACGAAAATGATGGAATTGCGATATGCCTTCGGTGATCAACTCGGGCAATACTCAGGGCGGATTAAGTCTTTGGCCGAATTAGCAGAGATGGAGAATGAATATGGCGAATTTCGGGTCTACACCGTGGAGATCTGCCTAGATTGCGGTTGGAATCATCTGATTTACTCCTATTTGCTCGGAGATGGCAAGGTGCGCAAGCCCCCTAGAAAAGTCCGAACCGTAGAAGATGACGATTGGGTGAAGCGGTAACCTTTCAGCCGTGGCGAACTATAAGAAACCGATCATTCGGATAACCATCTTTTTGGCTGGATTTGGTTTCATTCTTCTTGCCAGTGGAATTGCCTATGCATACTTCACCGTCAAAATCCCAGACCCTAATGCCTTTGTGAATAGTCAAACCACCATCATTCAATATGCCGACGGTAGCGAATTAGGGCGAATGGGTTCAGAAAATCGAACGATCGTTAAGTTGGCAAATATTCCACTCAATGTGCGCCACGCAGTAATGGCCGCCGAAGATAGAAATTTTTATTCCGAAAGAGCATTTAGTCCTACTGGTATTGCGCGGGCATTGTGGAACAACTTAAAAGGTGGATCATTGCAAGGTGGATCCACAATTACACAACAGTATGCAAAGACTGCCTTTCTGACTCCAACCAGAAGTATTCAACGCAAAATCAAAGAATTAGTCATTGCCATTAAATTAGAGAACCAATTTTCTAAAGATCAAATATTAGAAAATTATTTAAACACAATTTATTTTGGCCGAGGCTCTTATGGAATTGAAACCGCATCCGAAGTTTATTTCGGGAGAACTGTTGACCAACTGAATGTGTCACAAGCTGCAGTTCTAGCGAGCATTTTGCGATCCCCTGGTTATTACGATCCTTCCTATGGCCCTAACAACCTAAAGCGATTAAAAGCCCGTTGGCAATATGTGATTGATGGAATGGTTAAAGCAAAATGGCTTTCACCAGAAAATGCCGCCAAACAAAAATTTCCAACAGTGAAAAACCGCATTACTTCTGGTTCCTTGGCTGGCCCTAAAGGTTATGTAATGTCATGGGTACAGCGTCAACTCAACCTCTTAGGTTTTACCGACGAACAATTACAAGTTGGTGGGTACACCATCAAGACAACTCTTGAGAAAAAGGCACAGGAAGCCGCCGTCGACGCCGTTGATCGGAGAACTCCAGCAAAGGTGCCTACCAATTTACATATTGGTTTAGTTTCTATCCGCCCAGGTACTGGTGAAATCGTTGCCCTCTATGGCGGAAAAGATTTCTTAGTTAATCAATTTAGTAATGCGACTCAAGCAACAACGCAAGCCGGATCTACTTTTAAACCCTTCGCTTTGGTGGCGGCTCTGGAACAAGGAATCCCATTGACCTCTGTTTGGGATGGACAGTCTCCTCAAGTATTTGATGACCTCGGAAAGCCCTATCCGGTTTTCAATTATGGAAACGAACAATATGGATTGATTGATCTCAAACAAGCAACCGCAGAGTCAGTGAACACGATCTTCGTTCCACTTGGAATTAAAGTAGGCCCAGATAAAGTTGTTGACGTTGCCAGACGGGCGGGTATTCCAACTTCTGTGGCCATGGTGGCAACTCCATCGGTGACCCTTGGAGTAGCAAGCCCCCATGTTGTGGATGTGGCTTCAGCTTTTGCTACCTTTGCAGCGCAAGGTATTTATGCCAAACCGTTTATCGTAAAAGAAGTACTAGGTGCTAATTCTGGCGTGCTCTATGAAGCCAGAGTCCAAGCCCAGCAGGTTTTTGCAGCAGATGTAATGGCTGATTTAACTTCGGCACTTCAAGAGGTCACCACGGTTGGTACCGCTGCCGCAGCGCTGGCGGATTTTGGGCGACCTTCGGCAGGAAAGACCGGAACTACTACAGATAACGCATCTGCCTGGTTCAGTGGCTACACCCCACAACTGGCAACTTCAGTAGCAATGTTCCGAGACAACGCTTCAGAATCTTTAAATGGAATCGGCGGACTTAATGCAGTAACCGGTGGTTCATTCCCCGCCAAGATCTGGGATCTGTATATGAAGAATGTTCTCAAAGGTGTAAAAATTGTGGACTTCCCACCAGCAGCGGATATCGGTGGGTTAGATGCAGTTTCATTCGAATCCGCGGTACCAACGTTGGACCCTGCGCTAGCTGTCACACCAACTCCTACACCAACAAAAAAGTCCAAAGCAAAGCAGTAGTGCATGATTAAGTACGCAACTAGATCAATGCTCATTCTTGCTTTAGTCGCTTCACTCTTCTCGTTTGCGAAATTCGAACATTGCCGCGTCAGCGGTTGGGGAACACCAGATGTGTATGTTCATGCGTGTTACTCCGACTTATCGGCTTTATTCGGCGCCCGAGGATTAGATCATCACGCCTGGCCTTATTCGGATTTAACCGACTCTGTGGAGTATCCACCGGGTACCGCCATGGTTATGTGGGCCACTTCTTGGCTAGTTCCGCACTCACCTAAAGGGTTTACCGACTACTTCGATATTAATGCCTTTTTAATCGCATTACTTTTCCTGGGGACAGCTCTGCTTATTTCCCGAATGAATCCAGAATTTTGGTATTTGCTACCCCTTAGTCCGGCGGTTTTGGCATCTCTTTATATCAATTGGGATATGTGGGCGGTTATTTCGGCAATCGCGGCCATTTATTTCTTTGATAAGGAAAAATATTTTTGGAGTGCAGCTCTGTTGGGATTATCCATTGCGACTAAATTCTTCCCAATTGTGTTACTAATCCCTATTGCATTAATTTTCTATCGTCGAAAAGAAATCGCCAATCTCATCAATTATATTTTCATCTCTGGTTTTACCTGGTTGCTCCTAAACCTGCCCTTCATTGTGACAACTCCGCATGGGTGGTGGCGCTTCTTCAAACTCAACAGCGAAAGGGGTGCTGATTTCGGCTCGCTCTGGTACGGCTTGGATTTATTTGGAATAAAAATTTCATCGGTAAATAATTTCGCGCTACTTCTCTTTGTAATTATGACTGCAATCTTGATTTACATCTTCTTTCTTTTGAAGAAAGTGCCAACTTTGGCAGCGAGCTCATTTCTTTATGTCGTGGCTTTTACTTCGGCTAGTAAGGTGTATTCGCCGCAATATGTTCTGTGGCTGACCCCGGTAGCCATCTTGGCAATCTCTAGCCTGGGCGAGCGCGCTCGGGAACTTCGTAAGGATTTCTGGATCTGGCAGGCCGGTGAGCTGATTTACCATTTAGCCGTTTGGGAGTATTTAGCCAGTTACACCGGTGCTCATTTCGGGCTTCCAACAAAAGCCTATGCGGCGGCAATATTTCTCAGGCTCGGGACCACATTTTGGCTGGTTGCCCGCCTGATTTCACGCTCATCCACAAGAGAAATTGACCCACAAGAACTGGAATTTCTCTCCACCGCTACGGACGGCTACGCTTAACCTTCCTCTCCAACCGGGATCACACCGTGAAACCAGCAGGAGAGCGCATAACCCTCCTGTCGCGGAAATCCCGCGGCCGCTTTAGTCCAGAGGAGGTGGGGTTAACGCATGCGTCATTATGAAATCATGGTCATTCTCGATCCTGAATTAGAAGAGCGCACAGTCGCACCAAGCCTTGAGACATATCTCAAGATCATCAAAGATAGTGGTGGCCGAGTCGACAAGCTCGACATTTGGGGCCGCCGCCGTATGTCCTTCGAAATCAATAAGAAGCCCGAAGGAATTTACGCTGTCGTTGATATGCACTGTGGTCCAGATGCAATCAAAGAGTTGGATCGTCAACTTAATTTGAATGAAGCGGTTCTTCGAACCAAAGTCGTCCGACCAGAATAATTTAGCCCGGTAGCAGAAAAGAGAAGAGAAAATGGCAGCAGGAGATACCAACATAACAATGATCGGTAACTTAGTTAACGATCCCGAGCTTCGCTTCACCCCGTCTGGTGCAGCAGTTGCAAAGTTCACTGTTGCATCTACTCCGCGTTATCTCGATAAGAACACCAACGAGTGGAAAGATGGCGATAGCCTCTTTCTCTCGTGCCAAATTTGGCGCCAAGCTGCAGAAAATGTTGCCGAATCTTTAACCCGTGGAATGCGAGTTATTGTTTCTGGTCGTTTGAAGCAACGTTCTTATGAAACCAAAGAAGGCGAAAAGCGCACAGTTTTTGAGGTGGAAGTTGATGAAGTGGGTCCATCGCTTCGCAACGCCACCGCAAGAGTTACCAAGACGACACGTCAAGGTGGCGCAGCCGCTGGTGGATTCTCAGCACCTGAAACCGCATCTACGGATGATCCTTGGTCAGCAGCTCCAGTCGGCGGCGGATGGGCCACCACTGGATCCGATGATCAACCTCCGTTCTAGTAAAAATTTCTGAAAGTTTAATTTCAGAACATCCATTCCTGTCATCAATATGACGGGGCATCCAATTTTCATCTCGACCACAATCGCGATGATGTAACTAAGGAGCACCACAGTGGGAGCAAGAAGCAATAAAACGCTGAAGCCAAAACCAAAGCAAACAAAGATGTCGGCTGCAGCAATGAAGAAGTTCAAGAAGAAGCCATGTTCGTTCTGCCGTGAAAAGGCAACATATATTGATTACAAGGACATCGCCCTTCTTCGTAAATTTATCTCTGACCGCGGCAAGATTCGTGCCCGTCGAGTAACCGGTGCTTGCACCCAACATCAACGCCAGATTGCCGCCGCGGTTAAGAACAGCCGCGAGATGGCACTTCTGCCTTACACCTCAACCGCCCGATAAGGAGAGCGACATATGAAACTCATTCTTACTCGCGAAGTTGCTGGACTTGGTCATGCTGGAGATGTTGTTACCGTAAAAGATGGTTACGCACGTAACTTCCTTTTGCCACGGGGCAATGCCATTGCATGGAGCCAAGGTGGAGAACTTCAAATTGAAGGTATCCGTCGGGCCCGTTCAGCTCGCGAAATTCGCGACTTGGATCATGCCAAAGAGATCAAAGCAACCCTTGAGGCTGCTGAGGTCGTTGTAAAAGTTAAGGTTGGCGCTACTGGTTCCCTCTTTGGTTCGGTTACCGATAAAGATGTCGCCTCGGCCCTAAAGTCGGCCACAGGTATCGATATTGATCGTCACCGCATCAAGATTGATGGACACATTAAGAAGCTTGGAAAGTATGCCGTCAAGGTTGGATTGCATAGCCAGGTTGCCGCAACTGTAAACGTGGTTGTTTCTGCGTAAGCTAAAACCTTCACCGCTATTCGGGCCTATCTCCTTTGTGAGATAGGCCCGTTTCATATTTTGAGACTGGTAGAAGTTTCTTTCTCCACAGGTCCCAGCCGATCAAATGAGCGTGGATCTGGGTGAATTGCCAAGTTATCCACCTTTTATACACAGGTCTCTCCACCTACTAGCGGGAGATATCCACCATTACTCCACAGCGCCACCCACACCTGCCCGAACCGAAAGAGGGGTCTTGTCAGAGCGTTGAGGCAGGATGAGCCCATGAGCATCGCCGAACTACCCAATCGCGGAACAAGTTCGGGCAACTCCAACCGAGGCAATTCCGCCCCCGAATTTGAGCGGACGCCACCGCAGGATTTAGTCGCCGAACAAGGTGTTCTGGGAGGCATGCTCCTTAGTAAAGATGCCATTTCGGATGTAACAGAGATTATTAAAGAGCGAGATTTCTATCGCCCAGCACATGAGCTTATCTTCGATGCAATTCTTGATCTCTACAGCCGCGGTGAACCTGCCGATCCAGTGACCGTCGCGGCTGAGTTAACCAAGCGCGGTGACATCACTCGCGCCGGTGGTGCCCCTTATCTGCACACTTTGATCTCTTCAGTACCTACTTCGGCCAATGCTGGGTATTACGCGCGCATCGTTCGAGATAATGCCGTACTACGAAGATTAATTGAAGCGGGAACCAAGATTGTTCAACTTGGATACTCCCAAGAAGGCGAAGTCGATGATGCCGTTGATCAAGCCCAAGCCGAGATTTACCAAGTTACCGAACATCGCTCAAGTGAAGATTACATTCAATTAAGTGAGTTGCTACCAGCGGCCCTTGATGAGATTGAAGCGATTGCAAATAATGTAAAAGGCGAAGGAGTAAAAACTGGTTTTGACGATTTAGATAGCTTAACCAACGGCCTTCATCCAGGAAATATGATCGTATTAGCGGCGCGTCCGGCGGTTGGTAAATCAACTCTTGGCTTGGATATTGCTCGCAACGCCGCCATCAAAGGTGGAAATACCGCGGTCATTTTTTCGCTCGAAATGAGCCGTTCGGAAATCACAATGAGAATGCTCTCAGCTGAAGCTCGAGTCGGTCTCAATAATATTCGCTCCGGTTCACTCAATGAAGAAGAGTGGGGCCGCCTAGCAAAACGTATGGGCGAAATCTCGCAAGCACCGCTCTTTATTGATGATTCACCAAATCTGTCATTAATGGAAATCCGAGCTAAATCACGTCGGTTGAAGCAACGACATAATTTGAAATTAATTGTCATCGATTACCTTCAGTTGATGACTTCTGGAAAACGAGTCGAAAATCGGCAACAAGAAGTCTCCGAATTTTCCCGAAATCTTAAACTCTTAGCGAAAGAGTTAGAAGTTCCAATCATCGCAATTTCACAGCTGAACCGTTCCCCAGAACAGCGCGCCGATAAGAAGCCAATGCTCTCCGATCTCCGCGAATCTGGTTCTATTGAGCAGGATGCAGACGTTGTAATTCTTCTCCACAGAGATGACCTTTACGATAATCAAAATCGTTCCGGCGAAGCAGATTTAATTATTGCAAAGCATCGTAATGGACCAACTAGAACGATTACCGTCAGCGCTCAACTTCACTTCGCAAGATTTGCGAATATGGCTCCAAGTTACTCATCTCAAGAGAGCTATCCAAAAGATAATTAATCCAACGGATGAAGTTGCCCGCTATACACATCATAGATTGCACCCATTACTTGAATTCCAGGTGCCAAGAGCGGATATGTTTCAATGCGAATCACATCGGTTGTTAGTGCAGCGAATTGATCTTTCACCGTTCTAATTTCAATACTCCGGGTATCAATTCCAGATTTTTCTTTAATTTGAGCATGGATAGTTGGCTCATCGGCACTGGCCATTCGGCAATCGGTATGGGGCATGACTAAAACTCGATTCACGCCCAATAGATGAGTTGCCAAAATCAAAGTTCGCAAAACATCCTCAGTAACGCGCGCTCCGGCATTTCTTAAGATCTTCGCATCGCCAGCATGCATTCCAACGATTCGCAATGGATCTATTCGTGAATCCATACAAGTGACAATTGCTAAACCTTTAACTGCATAGCCGGTCAAAGCTTCTGACTTAAATTGTGCGGCAAACTCGGCGTTGGCTGACATTAAATCAGTGAAATTTTTCATGCCGCTAAATTTACCTTAACTCTCACTTTTTGCTCGGTCAGCAAAATAGATACCGACCAGTACGACGAATCCTCCTACCAATTGAATGGCGGAGAAGGATTCATTAATCCACCACCAGGCAAATATCCCGGCCAAGATTGGTTCCAACATGCCGATCACTGAACTCTTTGAGGCATCAAGGCCCTTCAATCCAGTAATCACGCAAAAATAGGGAAGCACGGTTCCCATCACAATCACCCAGAGAATTAAAACCCAACCAGGTACTAAGTGGCCAGCAAAGCGTCCACTGAGATCAATCTTTTGCGAGAAAATGTGGAACGGGTATTGCCACCAAGGAAGGGCGATAGTGAATATCAAAGTAGCGATCCCCAAACCCCACACCATCATGACATCACTAGATTTAACTTTTCCAATTTTTTCACCAATAAGAAAATATCCAGCTAAAGCAAATGCATCAATGAATGCGGCAATGACGCCAATGCCATTAAGGGTTAAACCTTTCCAAACTTGAGCAACCATCATCAAACCAGAAAAACCGAGAGAGAGACCCAACCACATTAGATTGGAAACGTGCTTCTTCTTTACGAAGCGCAACCAGAGTGCGATCCAAATTGGAGCTGTGAATTCAATAATCAACGCGACGCTTACATGTAGTTTGGCAATTGCGATGAAGTAAAAAATCTGCACCGCAGCGATCCCGATAAATCCAAAGGCGACCAAACTGGGTAATTCGCTTCGCTTTGTTTTCAATTCCGAAGGCTTGCGCAGTAAAACAACAAGTAACATGATCGAGAAAGCACCAGTGCAACGGATCTCTGTTAAGCGACCAGCAGATAAACCGGCACCTAAAACCAACTTGGCGACTACCCCGCTAAACGCAAAGGTTATTGCGCCAAGGAAGAGGAATAATTCGGCACGATGAGACTTCAACACCGCGCAACCTTATCGGGTTAAAAGGCGCTTTCTGGAACACTCATAATTTCACCGGTCTCAGATTCGACAATTACCCGCTCAGAGGCGATATGTGGCAAGACGGTGCGAACAAAATACTTGGCCGCACTTATCTTTCCAGAATAAAAGTCATGATCACGACCAGAACCTTGGATCTTGGTGGTCGCGATTTCAGCCTGCCGAAGCAATAACCACGCGATTAAGACTTCGCCAACAGACATCAATAATCTGGTGGTATTTAGACCGGTCTTATAAATCTCAGTGGGGTCCTCTTCGGAGGCCATAGCAAATTCAATTAACTTGCTCATGATGGCATTGGTGTCTTCTAAAGCCTTTACCAGCATCTGTTTCTCAGCAGAAAATTCGCCACCGCTTGCCGCAAAAGCTCCGATCTCCTTTGCAAGGAGCCCGATGGCGCGGCCACGATCCTTTACGATCTTTCTAAAAAAGAAATCCAAACCTTGGATGGCGGTTGTTCCTTCGTACAAAGTATCGATTTTTGCATCTCGAACATATTGCTCTAATGGCCAATCCTGGGTGAAGCCAGAGCCACCGAAAGTTTGCAGAGATTCGGTACCGAGTAAAGTCCAAGACTTTTCGCTTCCGTAACCTTTAACGATCGGAAGTAAGAAATCATTGAGGGCAATTAGGTCAGCGATTTTCTCAGTGTTGCCACTGCTCTCTGCGATGGCAATATCATCTTGAATTGAAGCGGTATAAAGAACGAGCGAGCGCATGCCTTCGGAATATGCCTTTTGTACCATTAAAGATCGACGCACATCTGGATGATTAATGATTGTGACTCGAGGACTGGCCTTATCTGCCATCTGAGTCATATCTGGTCCTTGTTCGCGCACTTTGGCATAAGCCAGTGCTTGTTGATACCCAGCACTTAAAGTGGCGATTGCTTTGGTTCCAACCATCATGCGAGCAAACTCAATGACCTTAAACATCTGTGCGATACCGTCATGAACTTCACCGAGAAGGTATCCAACTGCAGGTTCGTGTTCGCCTAAATTCATTTCACAGGTTGATGAAACGTTTAACCCCATTTTCTTCTCAACATTTGTTACATAAACGCCATTTCGCTTACCCAATGCACCGGTGTCGAAATCGAACATAAATTTAGGGATGAGGAAAAGACTCAACCCCTTCGTGCCAGGGCCGGCGCCTTCGGGTCTGGCTAACACAAAGTGAATGAGATTTTCATTCAGGTCAGAATCCCCCGAAGTAATAAATCTTTTTGTTCCACTGATATGCCAAGTGCCATCTGCTTGTTTCACCGCTTTAGTTCGCCCAGCGCCGACATCGCTGCCTGCTTCAGGTTCAGTCAGCATCATGGTGGCACCCCAGTCCTTCTCCACAATGAGTTTGGCGATCTTCTTCTGTTCTTCGGTGCCTAGATAGAAGGCAACTTGGGCAAAGGAGGTTCCCGATGCGTAAATATGGATTGCCGGGTTAGAACCCAAAACCATTTCGGCGATTGCCCAACGAAGCGAGCGCGGGATCTGAGTTCCACCGATCTCGGTTGGGGCATCTATTCGCCACCACTCACCATCCATATAAGCGCGATAAGACTTTTTGAAGCTGGCCGGAACCGTTACATCGCCAGTGCTCTTATTGAATTGGGTACCCATTCGGTCGCCCTCAACGAACGAGGCCGCGAGGTCTACTTCGGCAAGCCGTTTGACCTCCTCCAGCATCCCCATGACGGTGTCGCGGTCTAACTCTTGATAGGGAGCTTTACCGAGGATGGATTCACGCTCTAATAGGTCAAAAAGGCAGAATTCAATATCGCGAAGATTGGCTTTGTAGTGACTCATATCTCAATTATGCTACTGGTCAGTAACATAATCAAGTTTCCCCACTTAAGCGATATTGATTGCGTGCTTTCCTAGGGTTCCGTCAGGAAAGGCAGTAATCGCTTCTGGGAGCTGATCTAGTTCAAAAGTATCGGTGATAGCCACGCCAATTCTTTCGGCTGCCATATCTGCAGCCAATTGGGCCAAAGTTACTTGCGAAGGATTTGCCATGATTGCTGTGGCTAATGGGTGCTTGTCTGCCCCGTATCCGAGGGTGGAAATAATTCGTCCTCGCTCAGAGAGCACTAACGGCAACCGGGATGGATCTCCGGCCAGATGGAAGATCACATCTACGCCGCCAGGAGCCAAGCGGATTACTTGCTCTGCCAAATCTTCTTCGGGATTTACCGTCGCAACAGCCCCTAAATCGGTAACAAATTCGGCAGCAATACCGGGAGTGGCAGTGGCAATAACGTTTGCTTTGGCCTCAACTGCGTACTGAAGAATCAAACTCCCCACTCCGCCAGTTGCTCCAACAATTAGTACAACATCCAATGGCTCTATTTTTGCGGCATCGATGGAATCAAGAGCAGCAGTTCCTGCAAGTCCAATCGCCCCAGCATCTGACATGGTTGTGCCATCTGGAATTGCGTAGATACTGGCTGATTCGTTTACAACGATATATTCGGCAAAACTTCCAGAACTTAAAACAGATTCGGTTACAACTCCGAAAACTTCATCTCCAAGGCGAAATCGGGTAACCCCGCCACCTAGGTCTTCAACAATGCCGGCGAAATCCTTACCCAAAACAACCGGGTATTTATGCTCCATCATCCCCGTTAAATAACCGTTAGCTACGGCAACATCGAAACCATTGAGTGAAGATGCTTTAACCCGAACTAGAACCTCACCAGCACCTGGCTTTGGTCGATCCAGTTCAATTAAGGTCGGAGGAGCAGATTCTGCAGTAATTGCTACGGCGCGCATTGGTTTCCATTCGCTTATAAATATCTCATTGGGCACAAACTATCCTATGAGAGCGGGCGACGGGAATCGAACCCGCGCTGTCAGCTTGGGAAGCTGACGTGATGCCATTTCACTACGCCCGCACTGCTTAATGCATCGGAACCCATTCTAAACCCAGTTATTTTGAAGTGAAATCGCAATTTGTCCGCATTTACGGTTCAGATCATGCCCAGGAGCGTAGTTTGGTTACGCTTATCCCATTCCGCTACCAGATAGGGTTATCAACTGTGTTACTAAGCGATCGTGATATCCGTTCTGAAATTCATGCCGGCCGAGTCAAAGTTGAGCCATATGAAGAGGCAATGATTCAGCCCTCCAGCGTCGATGTTCGGCTGGACCGATTCTTTCGGGTTTTTGAAAACCATAAGTATTCAGTTATTGATCCATCTATCGAGCAGAGTGAACTTACTCGTGAGGTAGCGGTCGCCGCAGATGAACATTTCATCCTTCACCCTGGTGAGTTCGTATTAGCCAGTACCTACGAGGTCATCACTCTTCCCGATGATATTGCCGGAAGATTGGAAGGTAAGTCTTCGTTGGGGCGTTTAGGTTTGTTAACTCACTCCACCGCTGGCTTTATTGACCCAGGTTTTTCCGGACACATCACCTTAGAACTATCCAACGTCGCCAATTTGCCAGTCAAATTATTTCCCGGGATGAAGATCGGTCAGTTATGTCTCATCAAACTCTCATCTCCGGCGGAACACCCGTATGGTTCGGCGCTCTATGGTTCTAGATACCAAGGCCAGCGCGGTCCTACGCCGAGCAAATCTTGGCTGAACTTTCACCAATCCGATATTCAATAGCCACCTCAGATTCATTAGAATCTAGTTCTACCCCAAGATAAGAGGAATGCCATGGGAACAACCTGGATCATCATCGCACTCGTAGTGCTCTTTGTTTTATTCGCAATCATGACGTACAACAAATTGATTCGACTAAATGTTTCGGTAGATGAAGCATTTGCTCAAATTGAAGTCCAACTCAAGCGCCGTTCTGATTTGATCCCCAATTTGGTGGAAACAGTAAAAGGCTATGCCGCTCACGAAAAAACTACACTCGAAAATGTGGTCGCTGCTCGAGCAAAGGCAACCACTGCTTCAGGAGTAGCAGATGTTGCTGCGGCAGATGGCGCGGTTACCCAAGCGCTGCGTGGCTTACTAGCGGTTGTGGAAAATTATCCAGATTTGAAAGCTTCCTCGAATTTCTTGGCACTTCAAGAAGAATTAGGAACTACTGAAAATAAAGTTTCTTTTGCTCGTCAATTCTATAATGACAATGTCCGCTCATTGAATCAAGCGGTTAAAACCTTCCCATCCAATCTTTTTGCTGGATTGGCCAAAGTTGGAGCTCGTGATTTTTATGTTGTTGACGATCCTGCAGATCGCCAAGCACCTACCGTTAAGTTCTAATGGCTCCTAGTTTTCGCGGTCTTCAATTAGCCAATCGTCGAAAGACAATTGGTTTGTTAGCAGGAATGGGATTCTTAGTTCTCGTTGTGGTTTATGCGGCCATGACTTACTTTGGTAAAACTGGCGTCGGCGTTCTGCCAATTGCGGTTGGAATTGCCTTGGCTTCGGTCTGGGGTTCCTATTACTCATCCGACAAATTAGTCATGACGATGACCGGCGCTCGCATTATTGAAGAATCTGATAATCCCAAACTTTTCAATTTAATTCAGGAAGTTTGTTTAGCAAGCGGATTGAAAATGCCGAAAGTTGCCGTTGTCGAAGATTCTGCCCCAAATGCATTTGCAACTGGTAGAAATGAAGAACATGCGGTCATCGCCTTCACAACCGGAATTTTGGGAGTCATGAATCGCGATGAACTTCAAGGTGTAGTCGCACACGAAATGGCGCACATCGCAAACCGCGATACATTGGTTTCGGCGATTGCGGCTACTACCGCAGGAGCCATTGCACTTCTCAGCGATTTTCTTACCAGAATTATGTGGTTTGGTGGCGGTAGAAATCGAGACGACAATAACAACAATCAAAATCCAATTGCCCTGATCGTTTCTTTAGTCGTCATAATTTTGGCTCCAATCGCAGCAATTTTGCTTCGTTCAGCGATTTCGCGCCGCAGGGAAGCGCTAGCCGATGCGACTGCAGTGGCATTTACTAGAAACCCCGCTGGTCTTCGTCAAGCACTGGAAGTTCTTCAATCCGACACAACTGTGGTGCATCAGCGGTCAACTGCGGTTGCTCATATTTGGATTGAATCTCCCTTAGATTCTTCATCTGTTTCAAAGTTGTTCTCAACCCACCCACCACTTTCAGAACGGATTGCCACGCTGCGCGCGATGGAAGCTAATCCTGAAATGGGAAATGCAGGGTAAAGCAACAGCCTTCACCAGGGCTTGATTTCAAGGTAATAGAGCCTTCGTGGGCTTGCATAACTGCCGACACGATTGCCAATCCAAGGCCACTGCCTTCACCGCTGCTTCGAACTCGGGATGGATCGGCACGATAGAAGCGTTCAAATACTCGTTCTTGATCGGCTTCAGATAACCCAGGACCGTCATCGCTGACTTGAACTGTGGTTTCCAATTCATTCTGATCGACGGTCACCGAAATCTTGGTTCCTGCCGGTGTATGAGTTCGGGCATTAGCTAAAAGATTCGCTACCGCTTGATGAATTCGAAGATTGTCTCCCAAAACATAGGCATCATCACCAGGTAGGTGAACGGAGATCGGATGTTGAGGTCCTGCGGCCTCAGCAGATGCGACTACTTCAGATATTAACTGGTTTAAATCAACTGGATCTTTAGCCAGTTCTCGGGATTGATCTAGTCGTGCCAGCAGAAGTAGATCCTCAACCAAAGAACCCATACGAATCGACTCTTTTTCAATTCGGGAAATTAGTTCCTTTGTCTTTACCTCACCCCGAACCGCACCTTGTCGGTGTAGCTCAGCAAAGCCGCGAATAGCAGTTAATGGTGTTCTCAATTCATGCGAGGCATCGGCAACAAATCGTCGAAGTTTGGACTCTGATGCGACGCGGATTGCAAATGATTCTTCGATCCGACTTAACATTCGGTTCAGTGATGTTGTAAGTCGACCAACTTCAGTATCTGGATTGACGTCAGGTAAACGAGCTGAAAGATCACCGGCCGCGATCGCTTCTGCGGTGGCCTCTACTTGGCTTAATGGTTTCAAACTCAAATTGATAATCCAACGAGAAACAATGCCAATTAAAATCAGAACCAAGAAGCTAATCAACAGGAATAGCAGTCCAAGTTCACCAAGGGTGCGATCGACGCTATCTAGTGAAACTGAGACAACGACTATTCCCAACCCAGATGGCAGCAACTTTGCGATTGCCCGAGTATCTGGTTGATTCTTCTTACTAATAAAGGTGAATGGCTTACCACCGTATTTCGTGACATCTGTCGTAGAAAAGCCATTAAAGAGATCGGTTGAGGTGACATCTGCTAAATCTCCGCCGAGCTCACCAAGGATCTTGCCTTTGTTATCTAGGACCGTCACCGTCGTTGCAGTAGGTACGCCCCGAAGCGGTTTGAGTACCGTGTATGGACTTGTTATTTGGTCATCCGTTGTCTGAGTGGTGATGGTTTCAATGCCAGCACGATCTAACCGGAGAAGTGAACCACCAGCAATGCTGTTGAGTTGCGTGTCAACCTGGTTGACTAAGAAAGAGCGAAGCGCGGTGTAGGCAGCTGCATCAGATGCCATGATGGCCACTGCTGCAAGAGAAAGTGTCGCGAGAATCAATCGATTTCGCAGACTCCATTTCGACAATGGATTCTTTCCTTGCAGCACTGGCTTCATTTACTAATGGTACCTAATTACTTTTTTGCAGGTAGACGCATCCGATAACCGACTCCACGGACTGTATGAATGAGTGGCGGTTCGAAGATATCGATCTTCTTTCGGAGATAGGAAATATAAGTTTCAACTATTCCTGCGTCGCCACGGAAGTCATATTGCCAAACGTGGTCGAGAATCTGAGATTTACTCACAACGCGGTCAGCGTTGATCATCAGATAGCGTAGGAGTAGAAATTCTGTCGGCGATAAATCCACCATATTTCCGGCTCTGCGAACTTCGTGAGTGGCTTCATCTAACTCAAGGTCGGCGAAGCGGATCTTTTCATCATCTACTTCTACTTGGATTACACCAATTCGTCGAAGAAGTGCGCGCAATCTGGCGACCAACTCTTCAAGACTAAATGGCTTAGTTACATAATCGTCACCACCGATTGTTAGGCCGGTAATCTTGTCTTCTACTGCATCTTTTGCAGTCAAGAAGAGAACGCCAACGCTATGACCATCTTGGCGAAGCTGACGACAGACTTCAAAACCATTTTGATCTGGAAGCATGACATCCAAGATCAGGGCATGTGGCTTGAATTCTTCGGCAACCCGAAGTGCCTCTGCACCACTGGCGGCAGTTCGCACCTCAAAGCCGACAAAGCGAAGGCTGGTTGAAATTAATTCGCTGATGGAGCTTTCATCATCAACTACAAGAATTCGATGGGTCTGTACTTGAGAACCATCTGTGGTCACTGGTCGTTCTTTGACTGTTGTCATCTCTCTCCTCACCTCGTTGCCGAGGATTCTCCTCTAAACTGGGGGTTTTCTGAGAACTAGCCGAGTTTCAACCACGACTTTCAGCCGATTATCGGTGGCTTTTCTCGCTTTTCTCTATATACAGGCCGAGATGGAGGTGCTTGGATACTGTAAACAAAAAACAATTCCAGCAACCGATACCGGAGAACTCATGCCCTCAGCTACCGACTCTATGGAATATGCCAAAGACCGATTGCGCATTCTTCGCCAACGTCGCCATCAAGTGCGACCTGATTATCTCAGCGACCGGGGTCGAATGATTTATGGAGCGACACCTCCTGGTGGATCGGTTCCATCCTCGCGAACTTCAGATCTATCTCCAGAGGAAGTGAATGAATTAATAAAGTTGATCGCCGGTGCAAGATTGGCGCGCGTTCCTGTTGAAATGCCAAAACATTTGCGGGCAAGGTCATGGAAGTCGGTTGAAGAGGTATTACTCAATTTGGAATACGCGTTGGGGTGGGAAACTGGTGGTTGGAAAATCGGGGCGGCAAGTATGGCTGTGCGTGAGGCCGAAAATATGCCGAGCCCATCTCCTGGTCGAATCTTTGAGCACGCCATTCATGAAAGTCCAGCAAAGTTAGGCCCAGAATTTTTTGTGAATTATCGGCTATGCGAAACCGAATTCGCCTTCGAAATGAATTTAGATTTCCCCGTGAGAGAAAAAGAGTATACGGAAGCCGATGTTCGCGCAGGCATTGATTGCTTAATGCCAGTAATTGAAATTGGCGATTCGGTATTTCTCGACTGGTACGCCATCAGTGGATATTTCGGTGGGATGTATGACAATGCCGGAGGAGCAGCGCTAGTGACTGGCAAACGAGTTAAAGATTGGCAAGATATTGATTTACCTAAATCAAATATCGATCTCTATGTCAATGATTCATATATTAAATCCGGTCAAGGAGTCGAAGCTATGGGCCATCCAGTTACAAGTCTCACCTGGCTCGTAAATTGGGTGCGTGAACGCGGCAGAGCAGTTAAGGCAGGCGAAATTGTGAGTACGGGAACTTGTACGGGACATTGCTTTGTTCAGCCCGGAGATCTGGTAAGCGTTGATTTCGCCGATCTTGGATTAGTGGAGGCATATTTTGTCTGATAGCGACGAGCAGATATTTACGCCCGAAGTACTTGAACGAGTCACCTCAGCCACATTAATGGGTATGGGTGCGCCGGCAGACTTAGCTCACTTAGTCGCAGAATCTTTAGTGTTATCAAATCTGGTCGGCCACGATTCGCATGGAATTATTCGACTAATGGAATATTCCGGCTGGGTAAAAGCAGGAACATTGATTCCACATGCGCGACCAGAAGTACTCTGGAAACGCGAAGGAACTGCCTTGATTGACGGCCACTGGGGCTGGGGCCAAGCGACTGCCGCACTTGCTAATACAACCGTAATCGAACTTGCAAAAGAGTTCGGAAGCGCAACAGTGGTGCTTCGTCAGAGTCACCACATTGGTCGAATGGGCGAATATGTTGATCAAATGGCCGATGCCGGTCTCATGGGAATTGCAGTCTGCAACACTGGTGGGGCAGTTGTCGCTCCTTTTGGAGGTGTGAAACCAGTGTTAGGTACTAATCCTTTCGCTTGGGGTTTGCCTGGTCCACAAGGCCATAACTACGTTCTCGATTTTTCAACAGCGGTAGTTGCTGCAGGCAAAGTGGTTTTAGCCGCCATGAATGGCGAAGAAATAGCGCCTGGGTCGTTGATTGATAAGAATGGTAATCCTTCAACTCGTGCTGCTGATTTAGAAGAAGGTGGCGCCCTTCTGACTTTTGGGGGCCATAAAGGTTCTGGAATGTCAGTACTTATTGATGTTGCCGCCGGAGTTCTTTCTGGAAATATGCCAGCAACATTGGCAGATAATGGATTCGGAAACGGAACCATTTTTATGGCCACCGATATTTCTAGATTTGTTGAACTATCGATGTTACAAAGTATTTCGCAACTTTTTGAAGGGAAGATGAAAGGTTCCTCCCCTTCGGCAGGACCGAAGGTCTTATTACCGGGCGAACATGAATCAAATGTCTTTGGGTCTAGATCTCAAAAAGGAATCGCGGTATCCAACGGCGTTCGCAAAAATATCGTTGGTCTAGCTAGCGAATTTGGCGTGAGCCTTCCAGAGTTTGAGTAGATAGAGATAGTTCTAGAAGTTCGACTAAGTGCAAGACGCGAACCTTTGATTTCCGAAGATCGGGTGCATGCTCCAATTGTCTTTGGCAGCCTGGATTTAACGTGACCAGAAAGTCCAGGTCGGCGGCCTCAATCTCTACCAACTTTTTACTTAAAACTGCGGTGGAATCATCGGGCCTCATGATTGCGTAAGTTCCAGCAGCGCCACAACAATCTTTGGAAGATTTCATATCTATAAAGGTTCCCAATTTGGCAAGAATTTGTCGAGGTTCTTGAAAGACCGCCATTCCGTTTCGCAGATGGCAAGAATCTTGCAGACCAATTCTGGCAATTTTGCCATCGATATAAATTGGACTCTCAATCGTGAGCTCGCCCGCAAGGATTTTCTCAAGCACAAATTCGGAGAACTCAATTACTTTTTCTCGTCCAATTTCAGTTGATAAATGTGCGGCACAACCACCGGCGGTAGTAACAATTCGGCCAGGCAAATCTTGCCCCAAAGAGAGCGCCATTTCGTGGCCTTTATTGGGAGCGCCATTGTGCGAATGAAGCGCACCGCAACATCCTTGGTCATCATTAATAACGATCGATGGAAAACGTTTAGCAATGACGCGAGAAAGTTGAGGGTATAGAACGCGTTCCACGCAACCGAGCATCAGAAAGTCGCTTCCCTGGCCGGCATTCTTCTGGGTATTTCGCTTGACTCTTCTTAAACGGCCAAGAAGGCGAATAATCGGAGTCATTGTCACCGCGATTCGAAGTCCACGAATTCGCAACGGTAAATTCTTCCCAGTCCACGTAATTTCGCGCCACTCCTCAAGAAGGGCGCCATACTGAACTCCCGCGGGGCAGACAGGTTCACAAGCTCGGCAGCCAAGACAGAAGGATGATTGTTCGACAAAGAGTTCATTTGTCACTTCTATCGAACCGGAATTGAATTCCTTCATCAGCGAAATTCGGCCGCGAGGGGATGATCGTTCATCTTTGGTTATTTGATAAGTAGGGCAGGCAGAAAGGCAGTAACCACAAGAGATACAAGGTGACAATAGTTGTGGGGAAATCTTCTTCGCTTCCACCTATGAGCCCAATTTTCCTGGATTTAAAATCCCATGTGGATCAAAGGCAAATTTAATTCTTTTTAGAAGAGCCACTTGTTCGGCACCGATCTGATCCTTTAACCAAGGAAGTTTTGCTGCGCCAACGCCATGCTCTCCCGATATTGAACCCCCGAAGGAAATAGCGAGCGAAAATATTTCGTCAAAAGCGGCAAGTGCCCGTTTCTTTGCATCTGGATCTGCTTCATCAAAAGCGATTGTCGGATGAAGGTTGCCATCACCTGCGTGACCAAAGGTGGCACATATAACTTGGTATTTTTCGGCAACCAGATTGATCTTCGCCACCATTTCTGCCAAGTAAGGACGCGGCACACCTACATCTTCTAAAAGCAACGTTGGAGCTAATCGCGAGAGCGCAGGCAGCGAACAACGTCTGGCTTCAAGCAACTGCTCCGAACGAGTTATTTCGGTGGCAATCTCGATTCCGAAGCCACCTGTTTCCAGGCAGGCTCGTTCCATTAATTCCATATGTTTGTTGACCACATCGAGGTCGCCATCATCACCGAAGAGAAGTAGCGCCCCAGCTGTTCTATCTAGATTGAGGTTGGCGTACTCATCAACAGCGATAATGCATTTTTGGTCGAGAAATTCCAAGGTGGCGGGCAATAACCCAGCGGCGATAATTTGATTGACTGCGTGACTGGCTTCTTTTAACGAGGCAAAGTAGGCGATTCCATTGAGCGATTGCGCCGGATTTGGAACTAGAGCAACTGTTATTTCCGTAATTATTCCCAGCGTTCCTTCTGATCCAGTGAGAAGGCGAGTCAAGTCATAACCGGCGACATCTTTCCAAAGTCGTCCGCCGGTTCGGATGACCTCACCAGTACCGAGAACTACCTCCAAACCCAATACGTAATTGCGGGTAACTCCATATTTGAGTCCCCGAAGCCCACCAGCGGAGGTGGCGACATTTCCACCCATCGTAGAAATTATTTTGCTGCCAGGATCTGGCGGATAGAGCAGGCCCAGTTTTAATGCGGCGGTTACTAATTCGGCGGTAGTAACACCGGGCTCAACAACGGCGAGCATTTCGGCAGGATTGATCTCTTTGATCTGGTCCATTCGGGTTAGGGAGAGAACTATCCCGCCATGAATTGGCACAGTTCCTGCTGAAAGGCTAGAACCGGAACCACGGGCAACAACTGGGATGCCAGCCGCCGCGGCATATTTCACTATCTCCTGGATTTCCGCTGTAGTGCGAGGCAGAACTACGGCATCTGGCGTTCCACTAAAGAGCGGAGTTGCATCGTGTTTGTAGACGGCAACATCGTCACTGGAACTCAAGACATATTGCGCGCCGACAATTCTTTTCAATGTATCAATCACAGTATGGTTATTAAACCACCATTTCCATACACGGCGCGGAATATCCCTTCCGATATAGCGCACCCGGGCTCTGGTGTCGGGTGAATGTTGTGAAGTATCGTTAAATCCATGACCCGCACTGTTGCCGTCGTCACTGGCGCTTCGCGCAATTTAGGCGCTGCCACTGCAGTGAAATTGGCCGAAGATGGTTTTGCGGTCGCAATCAATTACTACCAACACGAAGCCGAAGATGAAGTGGCTCAGTTAGTTGGAAAAATTGAAGCCACAGGTGGGCGAGCAAAAGGCTATCAATTTGATGTTTCCGACGAAGCTGCAGTTTTAAGTAGTTTTGAACGAATAAGAAGCGAACTTGGCCCCATTCAAGTCTTGGTCAACAATGCTGCGGCATCGGTCGCTTCAAGTATAAAAATAGATGAAATTGAAGTAGCTGATTGGGACGCGGTTACCGCCACCAATCTTCGGGGAATGTTCCTTTGTAGTAAGAGTGCGCTTGTTGATATGAAAAAGATGCGCGATGGTTCAATAATTAATATCTCCTCCATCCGAACGATCTTGGGAATGGAAGGAAATATCCACTACACAACGACAAAAGCTGGCCAGATTGGATTTAGTAGAGTTTTAGCGCGCGAAGTTGGAGATTTCAACATTAGAGTGAACTCAATCCTCTGTGGCGGCATTAAAACCCCGGACGAATCAGTTTATGGCGATCAAGATGCACTCGATGCGCGCATGATTGGTTTTCAATCCCTCCCGCGTCGGGGAATGCCAACTGATGTCGCCAATGCGGTTTCCTATTTTGCCAGCCCACTCTCTTCCTTTGTTACTGGGCAATCTTTGGTGGTCGATGGCGGCTGGGTGATGGATTAGTGCTTTTACTCCTGACTCTTTATAGAACGAAGCAACACCTGAGCAACATCTAGAACTTGAATATCGGACTCTCTGGCGGTTACGCCATCGCTGACCATTACTCGGCAGAATGGGCAAGCCACCGCTACTTCTTCTGCGCCGGTTGCAATGGCTTCATCGACTCGGTTGAGATTGATTCTGGTTCCGATCTTTTCTTCCATCCACATTCGGCCGCCCCCAGCACCACAACAAAAAGAACGATCCTGATTGCGTGGCATTTCCGAAATCTCCACACCTGTAGATTCCAACAATTCTCGGGGTGGCATGTAAATCTGATTGTGCCGTCCTAAGTAGCAAGGATCGTGATAGGTCAATTTCTTTGCATCGTGCGCCACTGGCTTTAGTTTTCCGCTCTTAATCAATTGATTGAGAAGTTGGGTGTGATGCACCATTTCCAATTCGAAACCTTGCTGACGATAATCGCGACCGATTGTTGTGAAGCAATGAGGACAAGTCACAACAACTTTCTTAACGCCGCGGTTTCCGAAAGTCTGAGTCAGAGTTTCGATATTTTCTGCAGCCAAGATTTGATAGAGGAATTCATTGCCTGCTCTTCTGGCTGGATCACCAGTACATGTTTCGCGCTTTCCAAGTACTGCAAAAGTAGTGCCAGACATATACAAAAGCTCAGCAACGGCCTTGGTGGTCTTCTTTGCTCGCTCTTCATAGGCGCCGGCACATCCGACCCAGAAGAGGTACTCGACATCATCGGGGATTTCGGCTTCAATCACGCGAACTGGAAAATCGACTTCACTAATCCAACCATTACGGTCATTACGGTTGGCACCCCAAGGATTTCCGGCCTTTTCCAAATTGCGAAAGGTTCCCCCGAGTTCGGACGGGAATTCCGATTCCACCAGAACTTGAAACCGCCGCATATTTACAATGTGGTCAACATGCTCGATATCTACAGGACATTCATTAACGCAGGCACCGCAGGTGGTGCAGCTCCACAAAATATCAGGACTGATGGCATTTTCGTGCGCGTTGCCTACCAATGCAGCTTCAGAAGGAACCTTTGTTAACGCATGATCGCGCATTGCCATGATCAGCATCTTTGGTGAGAGTGGTTTATCAGTATGCCAAGCCGGACATTGTGATTGGCACCGACCGCACTCGGTACAGCTAGCCATATCCAACAGACCTTTCCAAGAAATGTCTGCACTCTTGCCGATTCCAAAAACATCATCTTCAGAAGGATCTTCAAAATTAATTGGTTTCCCATGCGAGAGCATCTGTGGCAGTTCGCCCAAGGCTGGGGTTCGATCAGGATTGCGTTGAAAGAAAATATTGAAGGGTGCTAAGAATCGATGCCAAGCGACTCCCATAGTTAGGTTGAGCGCAATCACGATAAACCAAGCCATGGAAACTACGATCTTTACAGTTGCCACAATTCGAATCAGATTTTCAATTATGGAAAATGACAGTCCGTTAAACGCTAAGACTGCCGGATAAGAAAGTGCAAAATGCCAATTCCAGGATTGAATGCCAGAAAGTGCTCCTTCTAATCCGCGTAATGCAATAACGCAGAAGACGATGGCCAAGATTGTTGCTTCAACGTAGTAAGCCTTCCAACCAGTTGATCCAAAGAATCTGGAAGCGCGACCGCTTCGAGTAATTCTTGTTACCTGGCGAATGGCAATTAAAGTGATGATTCCGATGCCAGTGAGCCAAGCAATTAATTCGGCAAAGAATTCGTATCCGATCCAATGACCAATTAAAGGCAAGGCAAATGTTGGTGAAAATATTTGTCCATAGGCAGTTATCAATGTGCCGAGTAAGGAAACAAAACCAATCATCACAAACCAATGAGCTATGCCCGATCCGGTGAAGCGGAGCATTTTGCTGTGGCTCAATATTTCGTGAGCCGCCCAGGCTAAGCGGCGACGGTAGCGATTGGAACGAGTTGGGTCCGATTGGCCGGCCGCGAAAATTTGATAGAGCTGACCTCCGCGCCAGAGGAGTAGCGCCAGCGCCGAAATTGTGGTGAGCAAGGAAAGGATGATCAGGAGTGCCCTCATACCTCTGACAATACTTCGCCCAACCTAAATTTTTAGCCAAAGCCTGGGAATAAATAGGTAGCCACCTTCGTTACCTAGATGCGCCAGAGTTGAGTCGTACTGGCTCAATCTTTTGACATCGTTGCACTCAAGGACGAGAATAGAACCAGGCTAGAAAAGTTAGCAGAAACAGAAACAGAAGCTGAAACAGAATTGCCCGACCCGGGCTAAGAAGGAGTAAAAATGTCTAGAGCAGTTGGTATTGACCTAGGAACCACGAATAGTTGCGTCTCAGTTCTAGAAGGCGGAGAACCATCCGTTATCGCTAACGCTGAGGGCGCCCGAACCACCCCGTCGATCGTGGCCTTTGCAAAGAATGGGGAGGTGCTGGTCGGTGAAGTAGCCAAGCGTCAATCTGTGACCAACGTGGAACGGACGATCCGCTCGGTAAAGCGACATATGGGTACAACTTGGACAGTAGATATCGATGGCAAGAAGTACACCCCACAGGAGATCAGCGCTCGCATCTTGATGAAACTCAAGCGCGATGCCGAGGCTTTCCTTGGCGAAGCTGTAACTGATGCCGTGATTACTGTCCCGGCCTACTTCAGCGATGCCCAGCGTCAAGCAACTAAAGAAGCTGGCGAGATCGCTGGGCTTAATGTGCTTCGAATTGTTAACGAGCCAACTGCTGCGGCGCTCGCTTACGGTTTAGATAAGGGCGATAGCGAACAAACCATCCTGGTCTTTGACCTAGGCGGCGGAACCTTCGACGTTTCCCTTCTGGAAATTGGCGATGGCGTTGTCGAAGTGAAGGCAACCAATGGCGATAACCACCTTGGTGGCGATGATTGGGATCAAGCACTTGTTGATTACTTGGTGAAGACCTTTGCAGCGAAGACTGGAATTGATCTAACCAAAGACAAGATGGCGATGCAACGCGTTCGAGAAGCAGCTGAAAAAGCAAAGATCGAACTATCTTCGTCACAACAGACTTCCATCAACCTGCCTTACATCACGGTAGATGCGGAAAAAAATCCGTTGTTCTTAGATGAAACCGTATCCCGTGCCCAATTCCAGGGAATGACTGCAGATCTCTTAGATCGTTGCAAGAAGCCATTCCAGGCAGTCCTCAAAGATGCCGGAATTCCTATTGCTGACATTCACCATGTTGTTCTTGTTGGTGGTTCAACGCGTATGCCTGCGGTTGTGGATTTGGTCCGCGATCTGACCGGTGGCAAGGAGCCTAATAAGGGCGTTAATCCAGATGAGGTTGTTGCCGTTGGAGCTTCACTTCAAGCTGGTGTACTTCGCGGTGAAGTAAAAGATGTTTTGCTTCTGGACGTCACTCCACTCTCATTGGGAATTGAAACCAAGGGTGGCGTAATGACAAAGCTGATCGAAAGAAACACCACTATCCCAACAAAGCGCTCTGAAATATTCACTACTGCCGACGATAATCAGCCGGCAGTGCAGATTCAGGCCTACCAAGGTGAGCGCGAAATGGCTGCCTACAATAAGAAGTTAGGCATGTTCGAACTAACTGGACTTCCACCAGCACCTCGCGGAATTCCACAAATTGAAGTTACTTTCGATATCGATGCCAACGGAATTGTTCACGTATCGGCTAAAGATCTTGGCACCGGAAAAGTTCAATCTATGACCATTACGGGTGGATCGGCACTTTCTAAAGACGAGATCGATCGAATGATGAAGGATGCAGAAGCACATGCCGAAGAAGATAAGTCTCGAAAAGAAGAGGCAGAGATTAGAAATACTGCCGAATCACTTGTTTATCAGACTGAAAAGTTCCTGAAAGACAATCAAGAGAAATTTGCTGAAGGCGAAGCTGCTGAAAAGAAAGCCGAAGTCGAAACTGTTATGGCTGAATTAAAAACTGCCTTAGAAGGTAACGATTACTCCGCGATAAAAGCAGCTACTGAAAAAGTCTCCGAGATTAGCCAACAATTAGGTGCAGCACTTTATGCAGCTAATGCGGCAGCAGCATCAGAGACACCTCCCGCTGAAGATGGTGTTGAAGACGCAGAAATCGTTGAAGAATAAAATGAACGAAGAGAATGTAGATGGCGCAGAGAGTTCGGAGGCCGAGCTCTCTGCCGCTGTTGAAGAAGCCTTAGCGGAGGCAACAACCATTGTTGATGAAGTTGCGGTTTTAACATCTGATTTACAACGCCTACAGGCGGAGTATGCAAATTACCGAAAGCGGGTTGAGCGAGATCGAGCTTCTGCATACGACTTTACTGTCGCATTAGTTGTAACTGAACTATTACCCGTATTAGATGATATTGATCGTGCTGAAGTCCATGGCGAACTCGTCGGTGGATTTAAAGCCGTTTCGGACCGACTTAACACCATTACTTCGAAATTGGGATTAACCAAATTCGCTGATGTCAATGTTCCATTTGATCCCATGATCCATGAGGCATTGATGCACTCAACCTCAACTGATGTAACCGAAACCCTAGCAACTCAAATTTTAGAACCTGGTTACAAATTTAAAGAGAAAGTTATCCGTCCAGCACGAGTCGCGGTAACCGATCCGGAGAATTAATTATGGCCGCCAAGGATTTATACGAAAAAGATCTGTACAAGATCCTTGGCGTGCAAAAAAGCGACGATGCCGCTGCCGTTAAGAAGCAATATCGAAAATTGGCCAGAGAGTTGCATCCCGATAAAACTAAAGGTGATAAGAAACTAGAAGATCGATTCAAAGAAGTTTCTGAAGCGTATGAAGTTCTCTCGGACGATAAGAAGCGAGTCGAGTACGACGAAATGCGCGACGCCTTCACTTCCGGACGCATGCCCCGAGGTGGAGCCCAAGCCGGTCCGAGTGGATTTGGTGGCCAGGATTTCTCCGATCTCTTCGGTAGCGGTGGCCCTCAAGATATTTTTAGTACCTTATTTGGAAATGGTCGGGCACCTCGCAAAGGTGGCGATATCCAGACCGAAACTTCCATCTCGTTTCGGGATTCTATTTTTGGTTCCGAACTGAATCTTAAAGTTGCGCCCCAAGGATCTGCCCCAACGACAATCTCCACCAGAGTTCCCGCCGGCATAAACGATGGCGCGAAAATTAAATTAAAAGGTCGAGGTTCGCCCGGTCAAGCTGGCCCTGGCGATCTCTACATTATTATCCATGTCATCCCGCATCCAGTTTTCACCCGCAAGGGCGAAAACTTGCATATGAGTTTGCCGGTGACATTCACCGAAGCGGCGTTAGGTGCTGATATTTCAGTTCCCACGCTAGATGGCGAAGAAGTTACGGTCAGAATTGCACCTGGAACTCCAAATGGTCGGACCCTTCGAGTAAAAGGGCGCGGGGTTAAGAAGGGCCATGCGCTTGGTGATCTTATGATTTCCGTTGATGTGCAAGTTCCGCAACGAGTCGATGGAAAAGCCAAAAAAGCGCTAGAAGAATTCGCCGAAGCAACTAAAGATTTTGATCCCAGAGCCGAACTTAGCCAAAGAGCACAGGCGTAATAAATGGATAATAATGAACTGGACGCGGAAGACTTCGCCACGCACTCTGATGACGAAGCGGTCTATGTAATTTCGATAGCGTCACAATTGTCAGGACTGCACCCACAAACGCTTCGACAATATGACCGAATGGGACTGGTCTCTCCTGATCGAGCCTCGGGAAGAGGCCGCAGGTACTCGCTTCGAGATATTGCCTCATTGCGAAATGTGCAACGCCTTGTTGGCGATGGAATAAACCTGGCTGGCATCAAACGAATCATTGAACTAGAAAGCGCCGTAGCAACAATGGCCTTGGAAATGGCCAAATTGCGAACTGAGGTCGATGCTTTAATTGAAGCCAACCCACCTAAGTCTTTAATGCGCAGATCTAATCCGCCGATTGTGTTGTACCAAGAGCCAATATCCAGTCAAGCAGTGGAAGATGAATCTAAGTAGATACAACTAGATAAGGTAAAGCCATGAGCGCACGAGAAGAATTAAAAGCAGAAATTCTAAGTAAGGCAGTAGTTCATGGAAAGGTCATTCTCTCTTCCGGGAAAGAAGCCGATTACTACGTTGATCTTCGCCGCGTTACCTTGGATGCGATTGCCGCACCGTTAGTTGGCGAAGTCATGTTGGAGCTAACTGCCGATTTAGATTTTGATGCGGTCGGCGGATTAACTTTAGGCGCAGATCCGGTGGCAACCGCAATGCTTCATGTCGCTGCTTCTCGAGGCAGAAAGTTAGATGCCTTCGTAGTTCGTAAGGCGGAAAAGGCGCACGGATTACAACGCCGCATCGAAGGTCCGGATGTTGCAGGTCGGCGAGTTCTGGCAGTTGAAGACACCTCAACAACCGGTGGCTCTGTTCTTACCGCTGTGACTGCGCTACAAGAAGCAGGTGCGATTGTTGTGGGGGTTGCGGTTATTGTTGAACGCGGCGCCGAACCTAAAGTAACTGAAGCAGGTTTTGAATATCGAGCTGCTTATTCGCTATCAGATCTGGGTCTATAGCAAAGCAGTTAATTAACTCAAATGCTTTCGGGTTCGCCACTCTTTAAAGACTTCCCAAATAAGTGGGGCAATCGAGAGAAGCACAATCACGGCAACGATAGGCAAGATGTAACGGTCGACCGAGCCTTTTAATTTTTCGCCAAGGAAATAACCTGCCCAGATAAAGCCTTGAGTCCAGACCAAGGCGCTAATGACATTCCAAAAGAGAAATCTCTTGTAGCTCATCTTGATAATGCCAGCGACGGGGTTAACTAGGTGGCGGACAACGGGGATGAAGCGACCCAAGAAAATCATCTTGCCGTGGCCGTACTTGTCCATCCATTTTTCGGCAGACTTGAGTCGGTCCGGATTGAAATATTTAGAGTTGGGCTTGTTGAAGAGTTTTACGCCGTATTTATGACCTAAGTGATGGCCAAATTGCGAACCGAGGATTGCGAAAACTGGAGCGCCAATAACAACAGCCCAGAGCGAGAGATGGACATGGAGTTTGGCGCCAGTTCCTGAGGCAGTAACACCGGCGATGAAAAGTAATGAGTCCCCTGGCAGTCCGATGACAACTGGCAAGCCAGTCTCGACAAAAAGGATCGCAAAAATGCCCGCTAATCCAAAGGAATTTATAGCGCTACTGGCATTGAAGATATTCATAGAACGCGTACCTTACCGTTGAGTAGGCAGGCAGAGAGAGGTCAGAGAGCCATTTATTCCTAAAAGTAGGAATTAATACCCGAGCAATAGACTAGCGGTCTATAAATACCCTCACAATCGGGCGCTTTTTCACCTATACCTATTTAATTAGCAATTTTTGGAGTTAAGGGTGCCAGTGTGTGTAACCTTTCGCCCATTGTGTGCCGCAAGCCAAAAGGGCTGCGCATCCTTGCAGAGCCGCAAGAATGGAGTATTACGTGACGAATCTGGTTCAAGTAACAGGATCAAACCTGGCCTACGTGTATGTAGTTCTGGGAATTTCCTTAATAGCGCTCGCAGTTGCCTATGCCTTACGGGCACAGGTCCTTGCAGCCGATGAAGGAACTGAAAGCATGAAAAATATTGCAGCCGCTGTGCAAGAAGGCGCCGCTGCTTATCTCAATCGACAATTTAAGACGCTCTCGTTTTTTGTCGCCATAGTTTTTGTTCTTCTCTTCGCACTTCCTGGCACTAGTGACATTCGAATCGGAAGATCAATCTTCTTCCTTCTCGGCGCGCTCTTTTCAGCCGGTGTCGGATACAACGGTATGTGGTTGGCGGTTCGGGCAAATGTGCGCGTAGCTGAAGCAGCCCGGCAGAATTCTGCAGAGAATGCGGTTCGTATTGCATTCCGTACTGGTGGCGTAGTTGGTATGACCACTGTTGGTTTGGGATTGCTCGGTGCATCGCTGGTTGTCGTTATTTACCGCGAAAATGCACCTTCAGTACTTGAAGGTTTTGGATTTGGCGCCGCAATGTTGGCGATGTTCATGCGTGTTGGTGGCGGAATCTTTACGAAGGCTGCAGATGTTGGTGCAGACCTTGTTGGAAAAGTTGAGCAAGGAATTCCAGAAGATGACCCTCGTAACGCCGCGACAATTGCTGACAACGTCGGCGACAACGTCGGCGACTGTGCCGGTATGGCAGCGGACCTTTTCGAGTCTTACGCAGTAACACTTGTTGCCGCACTGATTCTCGGAAAAGCAGGATTCGGTGATGCCGGTTTAATTTATCCGCTTATCGTTCCAGCAATTGGAATCGTTACTGCGATCGTTGGAATCTTCATTACTCGTCTGCGTTCAACTGATAAGAGCGCGATGACCGCAATTAATCGATCCTTCTTTATTTCGGCAATGATTTCCGCCGTCTTGGTTGGTTTTGCAACATTTACTTATCTACCAGCTTCCTTGAAGCAGATGTCAGGTCTGACTGCTGAAGCTGCTGGTGTTGATGTTAAACCACGTACTTTGGCACTTGGCGCCGTTCTTATTGGAATTGTTCTCGCTGCTGCAATTCAATTGCTCACCGGCTTCTTTACCGAAGTTGGCAAGCGCCCAGTAAATGACGTAGCTGCTTCTTCTAACACCGGCGCCGCAACCGTTATTTTGGCTGGTATTTCAGTCGGTTTTGAGTCTGCAGTTTATTCTGCAGTTCTTATCGCTTCAGCTGTATATGGCGCCTTCCTTCTCGGCCACGGTTCAATCGTTCTTTCGCTATTCGCTGTAGCGCTGGCCGGAACTGGATTACTGACCACAGTCGGCGTAATTGTCGCAATGGACACCTTTGGTCCTATCTCTGATAACGCACAAGGCATTGCTGAAATGTCTGGTGATGTTGAAGGAGAAGGCGCGAAGATTCTTACCTCTCTAGATGCTGTTGGGAATACCACCAAGGCGATCACAAAAGGTATTGCTATCGCAACTGCAGTCTTGGCCGCTACTGCACTCTTTGGAGCATTTACCGATGCGATCAAGTTGGCAGTTAAAGATGCCGCTAAAGCAGTTACCGATCCACAATTCAACGGCGTGCTAGATGTTGCCAATCCACGTAACTTGGTCGGATTGATCATCGGTGCTGCTGTTGTCTTTATGTTCTCTGGTCTTGCTATCAACGCGGTTTCTCGCGCTGCTGGTGCTGTTGTCGTCGAAGTGCGTAAGCAATTCCACGAGCATCCAGGAATTATGTTGGGCACCGAGCTTCCAGAATATGGTCGCGTAGTTGATATTTGTACTCGTGATTCACTTCGTGAATTAGCCACACCTGGCTTACTCGCGGTTATGGCTCCTATTGCCGTTGGTTTTGGTTTAGGTGTTGGCGCACTTGGTGCCTACCTTGCCGGAGCAATTGGCACCGGAACTTTGATGGCTGTATTCCTTGCTAACTCCGGTGGCGCTTGGGATAACGCAAAGAAGATGGTTGAAGATGGTCACTATGGTGGAAAGGGCTCTGATGCCCACGCAGCCACAGTTATTGGAGATACCGTCGGAGATCCATTCAAGGACACTGCTGGTCCAGCAATTAACCCATTGCTGAAAGTAATGAACTTAGTGGGACTTTTGATCACTCCAGCAATTGTTGGATTTACCCTCAATGGCCACCAGACATATAGCAAACTTATTGCTCTAGTCGCAGTGATTGTCATTGTTGGTGCCTTAATCCGTAATCGTCGAGCCGCAACCGCGATTTTTGCGTAGTAGTTCGAATAGATCCGGTTAATAAGGAGCATATTGGGTACCAAATTAGTCATTGTTGAATCACCCGCGAAAGCTCGCAAGATTGGGAGCTTTCTCGGGGAGGACTACGTGGTGGAAGCGTCGGTGGGGCATATCCGTGATCTGCCCCAGCGCGCTGCTGATATCCCGAAAGAATATAAAAAGATTGCCTGGGCTAAAGAGGGTGTAAATATCGAAGAGGACTTCGCGCCTCTCTACGTAATTAATCCCGATAAAAAGGCAAAAGTTTCTGAATTAAAAGAATTAATGAAGTCCGCCGATGAATTAATTTTGGCTACTGATGAAGACCGAGAAGGCGAAGCAATCGCCTGGCACTTGATTGAAGTCTTGCGACCAAAAATTCCGGTAAAGCGAATGGTTTTTCACGAAATTACTAAAGAGGCAATTCAAAAAGCTGCAGATGAAACCAGGGATTTAGATTACCGATTAGTGGATGCCCAAGAGTCCCGTCGTGTACTGGACCGACTATATGGATATCGAATTTCGCCAGTTTTGTGGAAGAAAGTCATGCCCCGGATTTCTGCGGGTCGAGTTCAATCCGTTGCAACTCGTTTGATTGTAGAACGTGAACGAGAGCGTATGGCTTTCATCTCCTCGCAATGGTGGGATCTCAATGCCGAGTGCGATGCCGGCTTTAAAGCCAGGTTACTGACTCTGGATGGAAAACGAGTCGCAACCACTAATGATTTTGATGATCATGGCGGGATTAAGGAAAAATCTCTAGAAAATATTTTGTTACTAAATGAAGTATCGGCTAATGCGCTGGTTCAATCATTGGCAGGACAATCTCTACTAGTTAAGTCGACTGATGAATCTCCTCGAACTGAACGACCAAAGGCTCCATTTACAACTTCCACAATGCAACAAGATGCTGGTTCTCGCTTGGGTTGGGGTGCACAACTAACCATGAGAGTTGCCCAACGTCTGTACGAAAATGGTTACATCACCTACATGCGTACGGATTCGGTGACCCTTTCGCAATCGGCAATCGCATCTGCCCGGGCGTCTGCAAAAGCATTGTATGGCGCTGATTACATCCCTGCGGCACCTAGAACCTACGAAAGCAAAACTAAGAATGCGCAGGAAGCTCACGAAGCTATTCGACCAGCGGGCGATGAGTTTAAAACCCCAGGGGAGCTGGCACCAGAATTATCTCGAGATGAATTTGCACTTTATGACTTAATTTGGAAGCGCACAATTGCTTCCCAGATGTCGGATGCAAAGAAACTTCAAATGCGCGTGGATTTTGGCGCTCTCACCTCAAATAAGGAAACCGCTGTCTTTCGGGCGAATGGTTCGGTTGTTACCTTTCCGGGTTTCTTGGCCGCTTATGAAGAAATAGTTGACGAGAAAACTGACGATCACGATGACTCCAAGCGATTGCCAGCAATGACTGTAGGCGACCTGATGAGCGTTTCGAAATATACCTGCGAAGGCCATGAAACAAAGCCGCCGGCACGTTATACCGAACCAACTTTGGTGAAGAAGTTAGAAGAGTTAGGTATTGGTCGGCCATCAACATTCGCTTCAATCATTTCCACAATTCAAGATCGAGGCTATGTTGGAAAACGTGGAAGAGCTCTAGTCCCAACTTTCTTGGCATTCTCGGTTACTGGTTTGTTAGAGCAGCACTTCTCCAATTTGGTGGATTACGAATTTACGGCTGCGATGGAAGAAGATCTGGATCGAATTGCTAATGGCGAAGAAGATCGTGTTGCCTGGTTAAAGCGATTCTTCTTTGGGACCGAAGGCCACCCAGGTCTTCAGGATCTAGCTGCTGACTTAGGTGCAATTGATGCTCAAGAAATAAATACCATGAAGATGGGCCAAGGAATAGAAATTCGCGTTGGTCGTTATGGTGCATATCTGCAACAAGGTGAGGGCGAGACTCGTAAATTCGCAAATATTCCAGAATCACTTGCACCTGATGAACTCACTCTTGATATTGCAATTCAACTTCTCTCACAGCCATCTGGTGAACGAGAATTAGGTGTAGATCCACAAACAAATCTGCCGGTAGTTGCAAAGTCAGGAAGATTTGGCCCTTATGTAACCCAAGCACTTCCTGAAGGTGCGAAGAAGAGCGAGAAACCAAAAACTGCTTCACTGCTCTCCACGATGTCATTGGACACCATCAACATTGATGACGCTTTGAAATTGCTCTCTCTACCTAGGACGCTTGGTGAATTCGATGGCGAAGAAATCACCGTTCAAAATGGTAGATATGGTCCATACCTCAAGCGCGGAGCCGATTCCAGAACATTGACTTCTGAAGAACAACTATTCTCGATTGATTTAGAAGAAGCGATTACCATTTACAAAGAACCCAAAGTTCGACGCCGTGGCGTTGCCAAGCCGCCGCTAAAAGATTTAGGAATCGATCCAGGAAGTAGTAAGCCAGTTCTGGTCAAAGATGGTCGATTTGGGGTTTATGTCACGGACGGCGAAACCAATGCCACTTTGCGACGCGGAGATACCGTCGAATTTCTCACCCTTGAGCGCGGCTTAGAACTTCTCGCCGGACGCCGAGCGTGGGAAGCTGAAAATGGTGGAGCTGGACGAGTCAAGAAGAGCGCAAAGAAGGCTGCTAAGAAGGCACCAGCCGCCAAAAAAGCCTCATCGCGAAAGAAGAGCGCACCTACTTTGACCAAGAACACGGTCAAAGCAACTGGCGCAGCAAAGGTAAAGAAGAAAGCCGCCTCGGGAACTGGAAAATCAAAAAAGGCAGTTGCCGTCTAGGCTTAATCCATGTCCCAATCGCTGCCCTATCCCAGCGCGCCCACTCAATCCGAGAGTCGAAGCGTTCTTGCCATTCCGGCATTTCGAAAACTCTGGAATTCAATGGCCTTCTCCTCCTTTGGCGACTGGTTGGGACTTTTGGCAACCACAGCCCTTGCCCAAGAACTTTCGGGTGGGGATTACACCAAGGCTAACTTTGCAATCGCCGGCGTTTTCATAGTTCGACTTCTTCCAGCAGTTATTTTGGGTCCATTAGCCGGGGTAATTGCGGACCGCTTCGATCGGCGCAGATTAATGGTCGTCTGCGACCTTCTACGTTTTGCCCTCTATTTATCCATCCCCTTGGTAGGAAATTATTTTTGGTTGTACACCGCGACAGTTCTTGTGGAATCGGTAACCCTTTTTTGGTCTCCAGCAAAGGAAGCAACTGTCCCCAATTTAGTTCCAAAAAGTAAATTAGAGAGCGCAAATCAGGTCACTCTCCTTGCCTCTTATGGAACGGCACCGCTAGCCGCACTGACCTTCACCATTCTCGCTCTTTTTTCCCATGGGTTAACAAATTTATTACCAACTAAGTACGCCTCATCAGCAGACCTGGCGCTCTATATAGATGCCGCCTCATTTCTTTACACCGCTTACATTGTTTATAAACTAAAAGAGATTCCAAAAGGCCCGGCAACAAAAGGTGCTGCCAACGAAAATATCGGCAAGGCGCTGGTCGAAGGTTTCAAATTCGTGAATGATTCCAAAGTAATTCGTGGGCTAATTTTCGGAATGCTAGGAGCATTTTTTGCAGCAGGCGCGGTTATTGGTTTAGCTAGAACATTCGTGGGCGATCTCAATGCTGGAGATGCTGCATACGGAATTCTTTTCGCCTCCGTCTTTACTGGACTCGCCTTGGGAATTTCGCTCGGCCCAAAGATATTTAGTCAGTTCTCACGAAGAAGACTTTTCGGTGCTGCATTAACTATTTCTTCAACTTTCCTACTCTTACTCGCACTGATTTCTAACCTCGTATTAGCAATTGGCGTAACCATAATTCTTGGCGCATTCGCCGGCGTTTCTTGGGTTACTGGGTTCACCATGCTGGGCTTAGAAGTGGAAGATGAAGTTAGAGGCAGAACCTTTGCCTTCGTTCAATCCTTGATCCGAATTTCATTAGTCCTAGTCTTGGCCATCGCGCCAGTGATAGCCGCGGCAATAGGCAAGCACACCTACAAAATCAACAACACTGTTTTCACCTACAATGGCGCGGCTTTTACAATGTTTTTCGCCGGGGTTATCGGCATTCTGGTTGGTATTTTTTCCTACCGCCAGATGCGAGATCGACCCACCGTTTCACTGTGGTCCGATGTCTTAGCGGCATTCCGAGGTGAGCTCGGCGGTATCACTGGTGCCGTGAAAACTGGGATATTTATTTCGTTCGAAGGTGGCGAAGGTTCCGGTAAATCAACCCAGACTCAGTTACTCAAGGAATATTTAGAATCTTTGGGCGAAACGGTTGTTTTAACCCGCGAACCCGGTGGCACTCCCTTAGGTGTGAAATTGCGTGAGATCTTGTTGGATAACCAGACTGGTGATATTTCCCCCCGCGCTGAAGCGTTGATGTATGCAGCTGATCGAGCCCACCATGTTTATTCTGTTATTAAGCCAGCCCTAGATCGTGGCGATGTGGTGATTACAGATAGATATTTGGATTCATCGATTGCATACCAGGGTGCTGGACGAGTCCTGCAACCAGCCGAAGTTGCTCGAATATCCCGTTGGGCAACTGAAACCTTAACGCCGACTTTAACAGTCATCATGGATCTTCCAGCCGAAATCGGTCTCTCTCGACTCGAGTCACAAGACCGGTTGGAGAGCGAGCCGCTAGCCTTCCACGAAAGAGTGCGGCAAGAGTTTTTGAATCTAGCCAATGTAGATCCAGAACGATATTTTGTGGTTAATGCGACTCAAACTCGCGAACAGATTCACTCGCAAATCACCGAACGAATTTCCCAACTTCCCCTTTTGAAGATTAATGCAAAGTCAAAGTCCAAGAAGAACAAAGTGCATTGATGTATGAAGTATTCAATAATCTAATCGATCAAGATTCGGTTGTGGAAGTTTTAAAAGAGGCAATCGAATCATCTAAGAATGATCTCGATGATTCGCAAGGCATGACGCATGCTTGGCTTTTTACTGGTCCACCTGGCTCCGGACGTTCTACTGCCGCACTTTCATTTGCGGCCGCATTAGTCTGCCCGAACAGCGGTTGCGACTCCTGTAACCACTGCCGTACCGCACTGGCGGGAAGTCACGCAGATGTAGAGTTGGTGCGCAGCGAAGGCCTCACTATAAAGATCGATGAGGTTCGAGAATTAATCACTAGAGCAAGCTGGTCCCCTTCGGTCTCAAATTATCGCGTCGTAGTAATTGAAGATGCGGACCGCTTAACTGAATCCGCCGGAAATGCGCTGCTGAAAGCGATCGAAGAACCAGGCCTTCGAACCGTTTGGCTGCTGTGTGCTCCAACCCTGAGTGATGTGTTGCCCACCATTCGCTCTCGAACCAGAAATCTCACCCTTCGCACCCCATCAACGAAAGCAGTTTCGATCTTGTTGCAGCGCGCATCTATTCCGGCAGAATTGGCGGATTTTTCAGCTAGGGCTTCCCAAGGACATATTGGCCGAGCTCGAAGGCTGGCTCTGGATGAAGGCGCCCGAAACCGCCGAACCGCCATCTTGAAACTTCCTACCGCAATTACCGATATTGCATCTGCATTTAAAGCCGCTGCACTTTTGGTTGATGCGGCTAAAAAAGAAGCAGAAATCGAATCCGACCGACGCGACGATAAAGAGATCCACGACCTCAAAGAAGCTTGGGGGCAGCAAGGTTCAAAACTTTCACAAGGCGGCTCGAAAGCCGTTAAAGAATTGGAGAAAGAGCAGAAATCTCGATCGACCCGGATGGTCCGAGATTATTTAGATATAGCCCTACTTGATATGGTCACCTTTTATCGAGATGTGCTCCTTGTTCAATCTGATGCAACCGATATTGCTGATGTAATAATAAATATGGATTTGGAATATGAGATTATGAAAATGTCCGCCATTACAACCGCGGAACAAACGCTTCGTAAAATGGATGCAATTATGCGAACTCGCGTGAATCTTTCTCACAATGCCAACCCACTGATTGCGGTAGAAGCGCTGATGGTGCAACTTCGATGAGGGAAAAACCCAATAAAACCACGGTTTTTGGCCTACTTTTAGTGGTTGTCATGTTGGCTTTCACACTTCCTTCGGTAAAGAATGTCTTTCAAAGTACTTGGACTATTAAGGATTTCCAAACTCAGAAATTGGATTGGAAAGGTTGTTACGAGACCTACAAATGTGCTGTTTTAAAAGTACCGATGGATTATGACCACATCGATAAGAATATTTTTCATATATTAGTTCTTAAACATGAAGCGCTAAATTCAAAACAACGCCTTGGATCTATTGTTGTTAATCCCGGCGGTCCAGGGGGTTCTGGCACCGATTATGCTTATGCAGCCGAATCAATTGTTTCTAGCGCTATAAATCAAAAATTCGATATTGTGGGATTTGACCCCAGGGGAGTTGCTTCCTCCGATCCCCTTCGTTGCCTAAATGATAAGCAAACTGATGCCTATTTAGCCGAAGATGGAAAAGCCGATACTCCGCAGCAAGAAGCCGATTCTTTAAAATCCAGCAAATTTTTTGCACAAGCATGTGCGAAAGCAGCCGGAGTTAGGTTGGGCCATTACAGCACTTTGGAATCAGCCAAAGATATGGAATTACTTCGAATGGCTTTGGGCGAGAAGAAATTGAACTTCCTTGGAAAAAGCTATGGAACTTTCTTAGGAACCTTGTATGCGTCTTTGTATCCGAATTCCGTTGGTCGTTTTGTTTTAGATGGTGCGGTCGATCCAAACGTCTCAATCCGAGATCAAAACCTAGCTCAAGCTAAAGGTTTCGATTTGGCACTTGGCGATTTTCTAAAGTCAACTAAGGGCATTACTCGCGATCAGATACTCTCACTTATTAATCGAGCCGAGACCAAACCTCTTTCCAGTGCTTCCAATCGGAAAGTCACGCCGGCGCTAATTGTGATTGGAATTGCTTCTTCCCTTTATGACAACACCGAAGGGTGGCCGCTCTTACAAAAGGCCCTTCGCCAAGCCATGGATACTGGAAACGGACAGTTGCTTTTGGAGCTTTCGGATCAATATACAAATAGAGATAAGAATGGTCATTATTCAGATAATCAGAATGACATCGCCCTAGTAGTCAGCTGTCTCGACTGGAATGAATCACGCTCTTTGGCTCAAATGAAGTTGGATCGAGCGATTTTTGCGAAGGCCGCTCCCGTCTTCGGCCCATTCTTGACCTTTTCAGGGCTCTCCTGCCACTACTGGAGCGCGCCGCCAGTGGTTCCACCAGTTTTACTCCGAGATTTAAAAACGCCGCCCATTTTGGTAATTGGCGTGACTGGCGACCCGGCAACCCCGTACGACTGGGCAGTGGCGCTACATAAAGATTTTCCAGCATCGGTTTTCTTGACCTTTGTAGGCGAGGGCCACACTGGTCATAACCGTGGCAGCGTCTGTATCGACGGGGCGGTAGACCGATATTTCTTGACCGGCCAAGCACCGGCTCATTCGCTTCGCTGCGTGGCTTAGCCCCAAAAGTTGGTAAAAAGCACTCCTCTAGATAGGGCAAGATTTACACATGCGCCTCGATCATGTCTCCTACGTCGCCTCCCATGACCAGCTCGTTGATGTAGTTCAACGCTTAGGTTCTCGACTGGGATCAGCATTTGTGGATGGCGGGATTCATCCGCGTTTTGGCACTCGCAACTTCACAATTCCATTGGTAAATGGCCACTACTTAGAAGTTGTCTGTCCATTGAATCATCCAGCCTCAGACCAAACCCCATTTGGTCAGGCAGTCACCAAGCGAGCAAATGAAGGTGGCGGTTGGCTTACTTGGGTGATCTCAACCGATGATATTTCACCAATCGTTTCCAGACTCGGTCGCGAAGCCGTTCCCGGACACAGAATGCGTCCTGACGGTACTGATCTTCATTGGAAGCAAATTGGAGTTCTTGCAACAATTTACGATGCCCAACTTCCCTTCTTCATCGAATGGAGTTCAGCAGACCATCCTTCAGCCGATGGCAAAGCAGTTGCAGAAATTGTAAAAATTCAAATTGCTGGGGATCTAAAGACCATAGAAGCATGGCTCGGCACCGATATTAAATCCGCACTTGGTGATGTCGAAGTTGAATGGCTCGATGTTGAAGCCAATGACGGTATTACCGGGGTTGTTGCTATCGATTTCAAAACTCCAAATGGAATAGTTCGACTAGATTAGTTTTTATTACCTTCGCCGCCTTAGCTCAGTCGGTAGAGCGACGCTCTCGTAAAGCGTAGGTCGTGAGTTCGACTCTCACAGGTGGCTCGAACAATTGTGTCATTATCGGGGATCCTGTGATTGGAATTTAATGCCAAATAGAGGGCTAAAACGTGCGGTTCTTATCGCATTACTCTCGGCCTGGGCTTCCAAGACCTTTGCTAAAAAATCTGGCGAAACCATTTCAGGAAGAGTTCTTCTTTTCTTGCGGCCTTCAGCAATATCCGAACTTTCGCAAGGCCGAAGAGTTCTCTTAGTGAGCGGAACAAATGGGAAAACCAGTACTACCCGTTTTCTCGTAAGAATCATTGAGCAGTTAGGTGCCGTCACAACTAGTCCGTCAGGGTCAAATCTCTCGTGGGGAGTAGCGGGTTCACTCTTAAAGCGAGCCAATTACGCAGTTCTAGAAGTAGATGAATTGCATTTAGCTAATGTCATCAAGCAGACACAGCCAGAAGTGGTCCTACTTCTTAACTTAACTCGAGATCAATTGCATCGAATGCACGAAGTAAAACGCGTTGCAGATAGATGGCGCGAAATCGCAGAACAGTCACCGGATACGACTTTTGTAATTGATATTGATGACCCATTTGTAAATTACGCGACACAAAAAGCTGCAAAGGTTTTGCGGGTTTCTTTCGGCGGTCGGTCTCATCCGGATGGCGCAGTCTGCCCCAACTGCGGTGGTTACATGAAATGGAGTTCGGGGTCATATGAATGTTCATGCGGCTTATCTAATAAGTCTTATGACAAACTTCTTGTCGCCACCAGTGCACCAGAGCGAAATTCCATACTGGCAAATATTGCTGGATCTGTGATCGGTGCACCCTGGTTAGAAGTTTCTCCCTCGGAACTAGAACGGACAATCAGCATCGAATCTGGTGGAGTTACCGCTTCTATTCGACTCACAAAAAATCCTGCATCTTGGACCGAAGCGCTAACGGGAATTAATTCAAATCAAGTAATTTTGATTTTGAATGCGCGGGAAGTAGATGGAATCGATACCTCATGGCTCTACGATGTTGACTTTCAAATTTTGCAAGGTCGCAAAGTTGTTGTCACCGGCGAACGTGCTTTAGACATTCAATATCGATTACACGTCCAAGGGATCGAATCAATTGCAGCCGAGAGCTTCGCAACGGCGATCTCCCAATTTTCATCGGGGGAGCATGTGCAAGTGCTTTCGGCCTACACCGCCTTTTTTGAATTGAGCCGATAGTCATGCTCACAATCGTCCGCATTCATAACGAACTACTCGGTACCTATGGGGACCGCGGTAACGCTGATGTGCTGGCATTTAGAGCGCACCTCAACGGAATCGCTGCCGAAGTCATTGATATCTCCTATCTAGAGACCCTTCCCAAGAGCGCCGATATTTATCTCATGGGTGGCGCTGAAGATGCCGCGCAAGCCTTGAGTCTGTCCGCCTTACAAAATGGGGGAGCTCTAGCGAGCGCGATTTCCCAAGGTGCCACTCTTTTGGCCATCTGCGCCGGATTTCAAATAATTGGTGAGAGTTTTACCGATGGACTGGGTCAAGAAATCAGGGGTTTGGGTTTGTTGAATGTCCGCACCACTCCAGGCGAGCAGCGTTTTGTCGGAGATATAAAGGTCAAAGCCTCATTCCTAGATTGTGAATTTACCGGTTTTGAAAATCATGGCGGTCGCACCATATTGGGCGAAGGAGTACAGCCATTTGGAAATGTACTTGTCGGTCATGGAAACGGAGCCGAATCCGTCGACGGCGCAATTTCTGAAAATGTTTTTGGTACCTATTTACATGGACCAGTTTTGGCCCGAAATCCTGAATTCGCTGATTTCCTCTTGGCAAAAACCACTGGTCAATCAACGATTAATTATGTAGACGATCTGGCAGTTGAATACGCCCGTTGGCGAAGATCGGTGACAAAATAAGTTGATTGAATTAATAAAAATCATTCCAGCCTTTGCACTAACAGCTCTTTTGTTGGCGATTGTTCCTGGTCAGGGCGTTGCTATGGTGCTTCGCCAGAGTTTGATCGGTGGATCTCGTGCAGCCATCTATTCGGTGCTAGGAAATGCATCAGGACTGATTGTGTGGGGAACCATGTCCGCAGTGGGGCTTTCGGCGGTTTTTGCTAAATCTCATTTCGCCTTTTCAATTTTGAAATACGCGGGCGTAATTTTCTTGGTTGGACTTGCCATCCAAACATTGCTGCAGTTGCGAAAAGAATTCGGCAAGTTCGATATTACTGGAAGCGCGAAAATCCAATTTCTACCGGCCTATTGCCTTGGTTTGATTACCAACTTAACCAATGTGAAGGCTGCGGTTTTCGCAGTCGCTTTCATTCCGGCCTTTGTGCCCAAGAATTTTTCACTGGGTTGGGGAATCTTTATCCTTGGAATCGTTCAAGCTTGCGTTTCCACGACCTGGTATTCATTCTTGGTCAGCGTTGTCGATCGAGCCTCCACCTTCCTCTCGCGCCCAAGTATTCGAAGATTTCTCACAGGAGTTTCTGCGGCGGGAATATTGGTCCTGGCTCTAGGGTTGTTACTGACATCGCCCAGATAATCGTTGGATATTTAAAGTAGATTAGGGCCTATCGAAGGGAACACCCCGTGAAGATTTATATGATTTTGGCTGATTCAGCTCAAGAGGTAAACGGCAAACTTTATATTTTGGGTGGCGGATGGGATGTTGCTGGCTCCCCACTTCCATCAATGGCGGTCGCAGTAAAAGCGGAAATTCCATGGACATCCACAAATAAGAAATTAAATTGGTCACTCACTTTGGTCAACGAAGATGGCAATTTGATCCGAGATGAATCTGGAAATCTCATGGGAACCAATGGACAAGTGGAGGTAGGACGCCCGTCTGGTCATCCCGAAGGTGCCCCTATCTCGTGGCCGATGGCGGTCAATATAAATAATCTTGTTTTAGCAGCGGGCAGATATGAATGGCAGTTGGAAGTAGATGGATCACATGAGAGCGTTTCCTTCATTATTCGCTAGTTTCTTCACTCGGCTTAGCCTATTTACCGCGTGAAAACAAGAGCGATTTGGGAAAACCCCCTCCTCTCCGTTACCCTTTCTCAGTTGTTGCAACCGCAGCACTCCCCATAAGAACGCACACAGCGTTCGCTCGCGAGTCTTAGCTAATAATTTGATCGAAGTCGGATCATCTCGAGACACGCTTGATGTCTCGATTGGTAGATCCATGTCTTTTCATGCTTTAGGTGTTAACCCTGCGCTGGTCCAAGCTCTTGACCTCGAAGGAATCTCTTCGCCATTTCCTATTCAAACCGCCACATTGCCCGATGCTATTGAAGGTCGCGACATTCTTGGTCGAGGTCAAACTGGTTCTGGTAAAACTCTCGCATTCGGCTTAGCCATGATGACACGTTTGGCTGGTCGAACCGCTCAACCTCATCGTCCACTCGGCTTAATCCTTGCTCCTACCCGCGAACTCGCGATGCAGATCAACGATGTTATTGGACCACTATCTCGCCGCGTTAATTTGAACTCCCAAGTAGTTGCAGGTGGTCTTTCCTATACCGGTCAGATTCAAGCGCTAAAGCGTGGAGTCCCGATTATTGTTGCAACCCCTGGCCGGTTAATTGACCTGCTAGAAAAACGACACATCGAACTTGATGATGTTGTCATCACTGTTATTGACGAAGCCGATCAAATGGCTGATATGGGTTTCCTGCCCGTCGTTAAAGAAATTCTTGGTTTAACAAAAGATAACGGACAACGATTGTTGTTCAGCGCCACTTTGGATCGCGATGTTGATACCTTGGTGAAGAAATTCTTGAAGAACCCGGTAACGCACTCTCTTGAGAATGAGAAGTCCCGTTCCGCCGATATGTTGCATCATATTTTGATTATGGACCAAGCACATAAAGATTTAATTTCTACCCAAATTGCTGCTCGCGAAGGCCGTACCATTTTCTTCGTTCGCACAAAGCATGGCGCCGATAAATTAGCTGACAAGATGCTGCAAAATGGCGTGCCAGTTGGGGTCCTTCATGGTGGAAAGTCGCAAGGACAACGAACTCGAGTATTAGCCGCATTTAAAGATGGCCGAGCCTCTGCACTTGTAGCAACCGATGTTGCTGCGCGCGGTATCCATGTTGATGATGTTTCCCTAGTTGTGCACGTTGATGCACCAGCCGATCACAAAGATTATTTACACCGTGCTGGCCGAACAGCTCGTGCCGGTGCAACTGGAGTGGTTGTCACATTGGCAACTTCGAAGCAGAAGAAAGGCGTCTACGGTTTAACCACCCGCGCCGGAGTGAAATTGACCGAAAGTTATGTTCGTCCATCTGATGAAGAATTAATCCGAATCACTGGCGCACAAGAACCTTCTGGTATCCCAGTTATTGTTGAAGCAGAGAAGCCTTCTCGTGGTCGTGGTGGCGATCGCGGTGGTGACCGTGGTTTCCGCGGTGGCCGCGGTGGCGAACGTGGCAGAAGTTCAGAGCGTTACGATCGTCCAGATCGCAGCGAGCGTTCAGATCGACCAGCAAGAGCTGATCGTCCAGTAAGAACCGAACGCCCTGAGCGAACTGAACGTCCGGCTCGAGTTGAACGAGTTGAAGCTCCAGTACGTGCCGAAAGAAGTGAGCGTCCAGCCCGCGTTGAACGAACTGACCGCCCTTACCGCGCAGCCGATAAATTTGATCGTCCAGTTCGTACCGAAAGAAGCGATCGTCCAGTTCGTGCCGAAAGAAGCGATCGTCCCTACCGCGCAGCGGATAAATTTGATCGCCCAGCCAAGAGTGAGCGCCCGGTTCGCAGCGAACGTCCAGTCCGTAGCGAAAAGTCGGAGCGACCATACCGCCCAGCTAAAACTGGTGCGCCAATGCGTGCCGAAAAATGGGAGAAGCCAGCCCGCACCGAAAAGCCAGCCCGCACCGAAAAGCCAGCCCGCACCGAAAAGCCAGCTCGTACTGAAACTTGGTCCAAGCCAGCTCGTACTGAAAAGCCAGCTCGCTCCGAACGACCAGCCCCAAAAGGTGATCGTAAGAGCGTCGACTTCTCTGAAAAAACTACCCGTCAACGTGCCGGTGGTTCAAAGAAGAAGAGCGGCAAGCCTTTTCCAGCCGAGCATCGCAAGGGTGGAGTGAAGAAAGTTACTTCCGGAAAGCGACCAGCGCGCGCTATTTGATAGCTATCTCGTGAGAGAAATGGGAGCGAAGGGCGTCAGTGTTATGACTGGCAACCAGAACTCCCTTTTCTTTTGCCCTAATATCAATTATTTCTAGAATCGCTTTTTGGAAATTGGAATCTTGGGCGCTAAATGGTTCATCCAGTAAATAGAAATCGGCTTCCTGAATTAACGACAAACCTAAACTGACTCGCTGCTGTTGTCCGATCGAAAGTTCTGTGACCTTCTTGGACTTGAGTTGATTCAATCCCAGCGTTTCGATGACCTCTAACCAGTCGCTACTTCGAAGATGAGTGGGAGAAAGTTCGATAATTTCCGCCACACTAAATGCAAGGGTAAAGAATCTTCGCTGCGGGGCTACCGAACGCATTTGGGCAAATCGCGAAGGTTTGAGAGCAGAAATATCATTACCATTGATCAAAATCTCTCCCGCCTCTAGCGGTGTGCTTCCTGCAATGGCACTTACCAATGTTGTTTTGCCGGCACCGTTCGGACCAGCCAAAAGGGTGGCACCCTTATTCAAAATTGTCGCAGAATAACTATCGAAGACCAACGCAGTTCCTCTTCGGATCCTAATATTTTTGATTTCGATCATTGCTCTACCACCCAAGCCGCACGACGTGCTCGGAGCAAAATAATTAATACTGGGGCGCCTAGGGCCGATGTGAGCAATCCAAGCGGAACTTCATGTGGCGCAAAAGCGGCACGAGCCAAGAGGTCAGATATGAGCAGAACGATTGCTCCCAATAATCCAGAGAGAAGAATCAGGTGGCGATGCATCGGACCGACAACTAGTCGAACGACATGTGGCACCAGAAGACCTAAGAAGGCAATGGAACCAACTGCGCTCACGGCTGGGCCAATTAGTAAAGCGATCGCCAAAATGTTGAGATATCGAAATCGATTTATATTCATCCCCATATAGAAAGCCGAATCTTCACCCAGGCTCCAGATATTTAATCCAGGAGCAAGGAAGAAGGCCAAGATAATCCCAGCAAGTACAAAGGGAAGAATTGTTCGAATCGTGGAAAAGTTCACCAAACTTAACGATCCAAAATTCCAAAAAGTTATGGATGCTATTCCTGGCCTTCTAGAAATGGAAATTATTAAGCCGGCCACGGAAGTTAAAATAGATGAGAAGGCAATTCCAGTTAAGAGGAAGCCAAAGTTCTTATTTGGCGCTAATAATTGAATGACCGTCGCGGCAATAGCCGTCCCTGCGGTTGCCATCAAGCAATTGACCCATGATCCATAACCAGCCAAGCCCGTTGCAATTCCCAATATTGTGCCGAAGGTAGCGCCACTGGATAGACCAATCAGCGTGGGTTCGGCCAATGGATTCTTAAAAATCCCTTGGGAGAGCGCGCCAGCAACTCCGAGCGCGCAGCCAATCACTACTGCTCCAAATGCACGAGGAAATCGAACATCCCATACGGTGGTGGCATCGACTGAATTGTTTTTACCAATGAGCGAAAAGACGGATTGGTGAAGGTGAATCAAACCTATTTGCAGCGAAAGAATAAATAGAAGTACGAGCGCAATCGCTAAAGATAAATAGAGGAATCTTCGTTTCATTGTGCCGAAACCTTAAGAATGGCAGCCCTGAGTTTTGGCAATAACGAGATGGTGCGCGGACCAAAAGAAAGCAACAATGAATCGTCAACGGTGATAACTCGCTTATTTTTTCCAGCAGGTGTTTGGGCAATTCCAGGGAGTTGGATCAATCCTGAAAGTCCACCCACAGAGACCAATCCTTTCGTCATCAGAAGTAAAACATCTGGTTGTAACTTTATGAGCGCTTCCGCCGTCAGAGCGTTAAATGGGTGGGGTAACACTGCTGCTCCAGCATCTATCAACCCAATATTGGTCAGAAGCGAATCAGCTCCAGATCCCTTTCCGCCAATTAAATAAATAGAGGCGGTTCCGCGCAAGTAGAGGAAGGCGACCTTGATTTTTTTCGATGGGTATTCATTTTGTTTCAAAAGAGCTTGCAACATTTTCTGCGCCTGTGGAACTTTCAATGCGTCAGAAACGGCTGCTTCTTTGGATGGCATCGTCGTTAATGTCCAAGAATTTGGAACGGTGACAATTTTAATTCCAGAATTTCGCAAAACAGTGATTGCCGATGCTGGACTTGTATTGGAATCAATCAAGATGAGATCTGGGTGCTGTGAGAGTACGCGCTCTACTGAAACTTGATGGGCATCGGTATCGATTGGGATTTTCGATAATTCGGGCATCGTCGATGCGATATCTCGACCCACGAGTATTTTGGTGAAACCCAATGCGGCTACGATTTCGGCGCTCCCGTTGGCCAACGCCACCACCCGTGAGTAAGCGGGGGTTTCGCCGGAATTTACGATTGGCAAGGTGACCTGGCTGTCGCCGATATTTTGAACTGCGATATTTTGTGTTGAACAACCACTGAGAACGAGCACGCCTATTAAGGCGCCAATGATTGGTTTCACTGTCCGATTATCACAGGCTTATTCCGTACTAACTGGCAGATTTTGTCGGTAAAGCCCCGACACACCATCTGCCCAGTGTCTAGGAACCTTTTAAGGAGTTTGGGTTACCTTTCCCCAATGCTTCGGAAGATTGTGCTCCTTTTGATAGTTCTTGCCTTACCCCTGAGTGCCGCTTCAGCTGCGACTCGCCCTGGAAATCACGGCGAGAGTCTTACTGTTTCAAAGGTTACAAATATTAAGAATGGCGAAAAAATCGTAATTTCCGGTGCCCGCTTCGACGAAACAGTCGGAGTATATGTTGCGATATGCATTTTGGTGGCAAAGGGTAAATTGCCCACCCCTTGTGGCGGGGGCGTGGATGAGACCGGAGCAACTGGATCTTCGATGTGGATCTCTTCCAATCCGCCGGATTATGGAATTGGTTTGGCCAAGCCGTATCTGCCTGGCGGAAGGTTTTCCATCACTATCAAAGTCTCACCGATGATTGGAAAATTGGATTGTCGCAAAATTAAATGTGCCATATATGTACGCGCCGATCACACCCGCGGCGACGATAGAAGTTACGACATAAATATTCCAATTCAATTTAAGAAAATATGAAAGAAGGAAATATGTCCAAAGTTCGAATCGTTGCGCTGTTGGCAGCGGGGTTAACAATCGCAAGTTCGTTTGCAGGAGCAAGCGCCGCCCCAAGTGTGGTTGTCCAAGGTGGTCCTTACACAAATTTGGATCCCAATGGCGCCGATATACATTTCGGATTTGGAAATTTCCCAACGGCGCACGGGCTATACCTCTATGAAGCGGTTCAACCAGAAACCGGTGCCCGCCCAACAATCTTTAGCACCGCTCAAGTTTGGGTTTCCAATGACCCACAAGCGCCTGCATCTCCCAAAGGTGATGTAAAAGTTAAAGTAACTGCCTATTTCACTGGCGCAGATTGCTACCACATGGTCTGCGGCATTTTTGTTCGACTAGATCACACGGCGCAGAGCGATACCTCCGAAGATCAATTTATTCCTATTACTTTTGCCGCCGCTACTACCACCCCAATAGTTGCAGCGCTCCCAAACGACACAATTACTGCTTCGGTTAACGGCAAAACCCTCTCAAGTGCCGCACCCTTCACCATTTCATATCAGACCCCGGTTTCCATTGATGCGACTACTGGCTCTGGAGTTGCGCCAACTTTTAAAGTTTATGGCGAAAACTGCTCGATGGTTGGAAATATGTTGACTGCCCTTAAGGGATCAGGTCAATGCGATGTGGCAATTACTTCCCCAGGAAATGCAACTGTCGCCACGGTAACTTCGCACTTCCCAGTGAACTTGAAAATTGGCATTCAAACCCCAGTTCCATTCGGAGCCGCTGCGATAAAAAATTCCATCCTATTAGCCCAAATGACAAATTTCGGGGAGAAGATTTCATATAAAACTACCTCAGCGAAAATCTGCTCAATCGTTGGAAATCAAGTGAAAATAATTAAGACTGGAACTTGTACGCTCATTGCAAAAGCTACTGGAAGAGTTGGACTATTTAATTCCTACAGTTCCAAAATTGCACTGAAGGTTTCAAAAATAAAGTAGTTAGTTACGCCCTAGAGCTCGAAGTCCGGCAATCGCAAATACCGTTGCATTCCGAATTTCGAGCTCTGGTTCATTTCCAGACTCAATTCGAATACTTGCCGCATCGGTGATGCTTGATATGTAAGTCAATGCCGCTGCTACATCTTTAATGTCCGTGGCTGCAATGGCTTGTCGAAGTGGGGCAATTAATTTTCGGTGCCCAATTGCAATATCTTCTTTTCGATAATCCGGAGTCGTCACGGTATTTAAAGATTTAACTAACATGTGCCGACCATCTGCGACGTAGCGCAACCCTTCAGCAATCCATAAGGACAATTTATCAAATGGATCTACCGCGTCTTTGATGGCATCGGTGAGTCGAAGTGCGTAGTGCTCAAGTTCTTCAACGACTAGGTCTGCTACTAAATCGGCAGAACTTGAAAAATATTCATAAATCGAAGAACGGGAAAGCCCTGCCTTTTGAGCAACCGCGGCGACCGTTATCGCCTGGGCGCCATTCGCCACTGCAAGTTCCAAGGCGGCGCTCATTAGTTGCTGACGACGAAATTCTCGATGAGCAGCTAAGTTAGGCGCGAAGATCTTTGGCATAGGTACATTCTCCCATCAAAAAAGCAAAGCACAATATTACCAGCCAATGTTCAGGATCCTTTGGGCGTCTAACCAGCCTGGTTACCGATACTTTGGAGATGAAACGACATATAGCAATCTTGGCTTTCGGAGTAATTATCTCGGGTGCTGTGACGTTGGTTCAGTTGGCACCACAGCAATCAGGATCGCTTACCGGCTCATTAACCAGTAATTCCGCAGTTACGACCACAGCCAATAGCGCGGCCCTGACGACTGCCGGAGCCAAGACCATCACGGTTGCACCATCAATTTCAGGTGGAAATTCCGAATCAGATGACTAAATTTCAATAATTTAACTACAGTGCAGGCGTGATCCTTCTCTTTCTCGCCTTCATTGCTGGTGCACTAACCGCCCTGGCGCCCTGTGTTTTACCACTACTACCAATAATCATTGGTGGCGCCATATCAGGAGATGAAAAAGATCGAACTCGCCCGTACTTCATTGCCGGGTCACTTGCTACATCGCTAATTCTTTTTACTTACTTATTGAAAGTCAGCTCCATCTTTATTGGCGTATCCCCACAACTGTGGATTAACTTTTCGGCCGGATTGGTAATCGCTCTTGGAATCAGCACCCTCTTTCCCTCTGCGTGGGATCGAATATCGGCAGCGTTGGGTTGGCAAGCACGTTCAGACCGACTGCTTCAAGCCGGAGTAACTCGCAAAGGTCGCTTCGGGGCAATTGCCACCGGCTTAGCCCTAGGACCAGTTTTCTCCAGTTGCAGCCCAACCTACGCCTTTATTTTGGCGACGATCTTGCCAAAAAATTTATTTGCAGGTCTCTTCTATCTTCTTGCTTATAGCTTGGGATTAGTAACCATTCTGCTATTGATCTCCATAAAAGGACGGAAGTTCCTTAACAAGTTCTCTTGGGCAATTGATTCACATGGCCTGGTTCGTCGCGCCCTAGGTGCGCTATTCATTCTGATCGGAATTGGCATCGGCTTCGGTTACGACAAGAAAGCAGAGCTGTGGGTAACAACGCACACGCCTTTTGACGTGAGTTCTATCGACCAATCACTTTTGGCGCAGGTAAAGACTCCCGGTCAAAACCCCAATAGTTCAAGTGCAACCAATGTTTCACCGTACTTAGCACCAGAATTAACGGGATTGCAATCATGGATAAACAGCTCTCCGCTTACGCTAAAAGCTCTGCGCGGCAAGGTTGTAATGATCGATTTCTGGACCTACTCCTGCATTAACTGCGTTCGGACGCTTCCTTATGTTGAGAAATGGTACGAGACTTATAAGTCAAAAGGCTTTGTAGTAATTGGAATACACGCACCTGAGTTCAGTTTCGAAAAAGTGCTGACCAACGTTGAAAAAGCGACGAAGCAATACGGATTGACCTATCCCATCGCGCTAGATAACAATTTAATGACCTGGAACGCCTTCGCAAATCAATACTGGCCGGCCCACTATTTGATCAATCGAGATGGGAAAGTTGTCAACGTTCATTACGGTGAGGGCGAATACTTAGCGACGGAAAAAGCGATACAAAGTTTGTTGGGAGATAGCGCCACATTAGTAAGTCCCAAGGAAGTGGATGCCTATAACCCTAATCAAACACCGGAAACCTACTTCGGAACGGAGAGAGCGTCCCGATTTATGGGCAATGGCGCGTTGCAAGATGGAGTCAATAATTTTCAGCCCCGATTACCACTGCTCTCTGATTTCTGGACAATCGGTGGAAGTTGGAACGTTGAGCCAGATAAAATCACCAGTCAAGGAGTAGGGGCGACGCTAACCTTTAAGGTAAATGCCAAGGATGTTTATTTAGTAGCTAGCGTTGCTGATTCAAGAACATATGAGGCTTCAGTTAAAGTGATTGGCGAATCCGGTAACTTTACCTCCGAAGATCCGCAAGGAAAGTTAAATATTTCTGGATCAAATCTTTATCACCTAGCAACATTTCCGATCTTTGGAGAACACACGATTTCCATAACGGTGCCGCCAGGGGTATCTCTTCACACCTTTACCTTTGGCGGTTAGTGACTTTATTTTCAAAAAGTTGTGAAGCTGCGATCGAGGCGAGAGTCATTAAGGTTCCGAAAATCAGGTAACCACTCACTGGATTCTTTGTGGCAGGGACTAACCAGTCCAGAAGCAGCGCGCCAATCAACTGTCCGGTAACACTAAATAGGATGAAATTGAGTACACCCATGTGCTTTACGACGTAGGCAGAGATGGCAATATAGAAAAGCCCTAAAGGTCCACCTAGATAGAGCCATGGGTTGGAAGGCAACTTACTGATATGGCCACCATTGAGAAGATTAATAACCAACGCGGTCGTCAAAACCATGGAACCTATCGAAAAGTTAATCCAGCTGGTAGCCAATGGCCGGCCAGTAACGACATTAAGACGGCCATTAATAGCCTGTTGAAAGGCAACCACCGCTCCGACAAGGACTGTCAAGACTATTGGCACTAATTTAAAAGTAGTGCCGGTTAATTCCGGCTTAACCGCAATAGTGACCGCCACTAGCGTTGTGACCGCTCCAACAACTCTAGGAATCGTTATATGTTTCTTGCCGCTGGGGGAGATTCCAATTTTATCTACAATCAAAGAGGTCACAGTTTGGCCTCCGATAGTCGCGATAGTAAAAATTGCGACGCCAATCTGCGGGACGTTGATGCTCTGCATGGAAAGGAAAAAACCGCCCCCCAATCCTCCCGTGAATTCCCACCACTTAATCTTCTTATTCTTCCAAGCGCTAATAACTTTTTTGAGCGCCAATCTTTCGGCCCGCAATCCAAAAACTAAAGCCCAGAGAAAAACCCAACCAGCAAGATTGGAAAGCAGAGCGCCGGCAATTCCATTATGAACGGTGGTAGCTAGTTGTCCATTAATACGTGATTGAACTGCCACTAACGCGCCAACAATTATTGTTACAAGTCCGTACAAGATTTTCTCGTCTCTTCGAGCTATTAGTTAACGCAAGGAATCGAGCTGCCATCAACTGATTTTCCGTTGGCCAAGTTTGCGTAGTTAACCTTTGTTGGCTTGGGTTTCGGAATCGCCTTCGCAGTTGAGGTTGCTGAGCCAGGAGAAGAAGTACCAGATGCCGTTGGTTTTGGAGTTGGCTTTGGTGGATAAAAGAGGTCGTGGGTGAATTTTTGAACTTTAACTAGGTCAATTAAATTCACACTTTGACTGTTGCGCATTACATAACCTTCGATAGGCAATGTGCTAAAAGTTATGTGGCCACCTGTTAGCGCCTTGGCTTGTGGCAAGAATCCTAAAATATCCCAGCCAGAGTCAATTACTACATCTTTCTTCGCAACATTGAGAAGCGCTTTGAGTTTTCCTAAATCTCCCAAAATCCCTTGAGTCTTAAATTTCTGAATCACCCCGGTGATGAATGCTTGCTGACGATGAGTTCGATCCAAGTCGCCATTGGGCAGGCCGTGGCGCTGCCTTACGAATTTGAGTGCGTCGACTCCAGTGATCGTTTGGAGACCGGCAGGGAAAATTGCGCCGGAGTACTGAGCGTCGTTAACTGCTTTGTTGAGACAAACTTGGATACCACCCAGTGCGGTGGCTAGGTCGTAAAAACCGACCAAGTTCACTTCGGCGAGGTGATCGATAGGGATACCTAACATTTGGGTAATGGTGGCGATGGTTGCCTTCCGGCCAGCATCTCTGGCTAAGTGCTCTCTCAACGGCTCTTTCACACCCTGCTTGTAGAGCTTTGAATCCTCGGCATATTTTGCGTAGCCGTATGCCTCTTTGATTTTCTTCATACCTAGACCAGGAACATTGACGTAGTCATCGCGCGGGATTGAAATCGCAACCGCCTTGGTGCCATTGGCGGGGATGTGAATGACGATCATGGTGTTGGTGTTATATCCACCGATGGAGCTACTGGAGCCCACATGCATTAGATCTAGGAGGGCGCGAGGCAAGTCCGCACCATTGGCATCTCGGCGGCTATCTAAACCTAATAACAAGATATTGGTGTCGCCCTGGATTGACTTCTTTGCCCCCTGTAGGACCTTCGAACGAGGGATAGAACTGGTTGCCGTCTTGCTAAAGAATGCAAAACCGGCCGAAGCTAAAACGATGGCGATAGATAGCCCGGCGGTCACTTTCGAGGGTCTATTGCGCATATGGCGAATCTTATCTGTTGGGCGCGGATGGCATTGAATCTCAATAATTTCTAAGGATGTGCTTATGTCGCACCACCTATCTAGCGGTTAAAGTAAGTTATGGAAAAGGTCGGAGCGCTGGCTCTCGTTGGATCTGGTGAATATCTACCAGTGATGGAACCCCTAGAAGGTGCGCTCCTTAATCGGGCAATAAACCGAGGCAAGGCAAACCATTTCGTGCAATTGGCAACCGCTGCTGGCCAAGAAGGTCCGAAAAGTCTGACCTACTGGGAGTCTATGGGCGCGGCTGCGGCCGATCGTCTGGAAGCTAAACAAGTATTTCTCCCAGTTTTCAATCGCGAAGATGCTATGAATGAGGCATATGCCGACCATATCGAAAACGCCGGATTGATCTACCTATCAGGTGGCGACCCAAGCTACTTAGCGAAATCGCTTATAGATACCCCAGTGTGGCGGGCAATTGAAAAGAATTGGCGTGCTGGATCTTCATTGGCGGGATGCAGCGCTGGGGCAATGGCGCTAGCAAAAGATGTCCCGCATTTCATGAAGTTAAAAAGTGAAGGAGACCCAGGTTTAGATTTACTTTCCAACATAAGAGTTATTCCGCACTACAACAAATTCTTTGGTTGGATTCCCGATGGCGCGGCAAAAGTCTTGCTACAAGCACCAGATGGCGTAATTGTGATTGGCATTGATGAAAGTACTGCTCTAGTCACCGGACTTCATGATGAGTCCACCTATGAAGTTGGGATTTGGGAAGTTCACGGATTTGCCGGCGTTCATATCTTGCGCGGAGCTCCCACTAACCGTTATCAAGAAGGCGACCGTATCCTCCTTTAAAACCGCTTCCGACCTAGAGTGAGCAGACGCTCTAGGTCGGTCAGGGGGTTATTTCTTCTTACGCTAAAGCGGCGACTTGCCTGGCCAATTCATCACGAACATATTCAAGTTCCCTAATAACATATTCGGAAATGTCACCGGTTTTTAAATGTTCGGGCAAAACATCCCAGGTGTAGGTTTCGATTTCTAAGTGCGTGGATAACGGAGTCTTTGCGTGCACCTTCAGCGCCGCATCAATTCCACCACGAGTTGTTTGGAATGGACCAAGATCTTTCAGGAACACTGGAACATGAAAATGAGTTCGCCATTCGCGCGGGCCAGGATCTTCTTCCCACGCAGCTATCGCATCTTCGAGGTTTAGGTATCTAGTTATTTTGCCATCCCGAAGTTCGGTCGTTTGACTCAAATAAATAGTCCCAGTGTATTTCTTTAACTCTTGAACGATCTCTGGAGTCACATGTTCAACCTGAAGAGCTGCCGCTTCCTGTAATTTGAAAATTGGGATTCCCGCTTGTGACAACTGATTGATGTCATCTGCGATATTTTCGAATTGCACCGATTGGTGACAGATATCTAAAACAATTCCCAAGTAGCGCCGAGTCGCTCCGAATACTTCTGCTAATGGCTCACCCGATAATTGTGAAATGCGTTCTGCAGCCGCCAAACTGTAGATCTGCTCTTGGAAGTAAGTGACGGTTTCCGGGATTGTTTCTAGATAGCAAAATGGCTCTGGTTCAAGTGCCAATTTCACTCTTCGGCCAGTTCGTTTCTCTAGATTCATCAAGTGGGCAATGACCCGATAAATGTTCTCGTTGAACGCATCTACATAAGAGCTAGAAAGTACATTGGGTCGAAAGGCAAGTGGCGCAGTTTGAATGGTTGGCTCAACTTCCGAGCCAGTGACTTCAGCCAAAATGTCAGCCACATTCATTGTGTAGGTAGTACGAGCGTCGGTAGTCCAATCAGGTTCATAAACCTGCTCTTTGACGCGCTGACCCTTAAAGGGGCCGTAAGGAAAAGCATTAACGGTATAAACATAAAGATCTTGATCAATAAGGAAATTCTTTAACCACAATCGCTCTTGCGGATTGGCAAGTAGTTCTTCAACTGAAGCATTTGCTAGGCGAAGTGAAACTCCCATAGGAGCATCAGGCGAAAACTTTGCTTTCACACCTGGAAGGTATGTTTGCAAACTTTCCTTCATATCCGCCCAAGTATCACCTGGATGGACCAAGGTCGAATAAGTCAGGTGGCCGTAGCCGTTACCAAGATCCATTAACTACTTACCGTTTCCAATGTGATTGAAAGTTGAGGTATTCAAGTGCGATTGAGAATCGCGAGTTGTGTTTAACCATCCGCCAGTTGTGAAATATCTTTGCCCCGCCACCAATAACTCTTCAGCCGGGAATTTTGTGATAATTTCGCAACCGGTTGCGGTAACAATCACTTCTTCTTCAATCCGAGCCGCGCCCCAACCATCTTTGGCTGGCCAGTAGGTCTCCAGTGCGAAAACCATTCCCTCTTCTAGCGTTTCTGGATGATCTAACGAAATCATTCTGCTGAAGATAGGCCTTTCCCAAATGGATAAGCCAACTCCATGACCATATTGCAGTGCGAAAGCCGCTTCTTCATTTGCAAAACCGAACTCTTGCGCCGTTGGCCATACTTTGACGATATCTGCAGTCGTGGCGCCAGGTTTAACAAGTGCGATTGCTTTGTCCATGTACTCGCGACAGATTGTGTAAGCGTCGCGCAGAGCTGGAGATGCACTGCCCACCGCGAATGTTCGGTAGTAGCACGTTCGGTATCCCATAAAACTGTGGAGAATGTCGAAGAATGCTGGGTCGCCTGGGCGGATTACTCGATCGCTAAATACGTGTGGGTGTGGTGAGCAACGCTCTCCGGAGATAGCATTAACGCCTTCGACATGCTCTGAGCCCATGTCGTAGAGAACCTTGCTTACTAGGCCAACGCATTCATTCTCTCGAACGCCAGGGCGTAGGAACTCGTACAGCCGGTCATAAGCAGCATCCACCATGGAGGCGGCAGAGGTTAATAAGGTGATCTCATCTTTAGTCTTAATTCGTCGAGCGGCCAAGAAGACCTGTTGGCCATCGACAACTTTTATGCCTTTAGCTTGAAGGGCAAACATCACTGGCGGTTCGATGATGTCCACACCTAGCGGTTCATTTTCTAGACCGTAAATTTTAAGAACTTCATAGATCTTCTCGGCAACAGATTCGGCCTGCCCAGCGCTAGGACTGATGGCGCCACGAAGGGTAGAGATTCCAGCTCGGGAGCCTAAGAGTGGTCCAGCATCGTGATGTGGTGCGTGACCATTTGCACTTGCATCTGCATGCGCCTTATCCAGCCACGGGGTATGGATGGTGTGGTGTTTTGCGGCCGATCCAAAATCCCAGAGGATTGGTTCGCCACCGCGAGGCAAAATCGAAAAGCGAATCATCTTGTCCATCGCCCAGGTACCGATATGGGTCGAGGTCATATAACGGATATTGTGGAAATCGAAGGTTAAGAGCGAACCCAGACTCGAACTTTCCAGCTCAGCCTTCAGGCGAGCTAGTCGCTCGGTGCGGAGCCGTTCGGTATCGAGACGGTTCTCCCAGTCGACGCCGTTGTTCCCATAGGTGGGGATAGCCATTGTTCACTCCCGTTACATTAGTTGCCTAGATGTTCTCTACTAGTTAACACTAGGCAAGCGGGGGTGTCAAGGTTTTTTCCAAAGAAATAAGCGCACCTAAAGGGGCAGCGATCAGGAAAGAGCAATGCCAGATCTAGTTGTCGAATTAGTGGGTATTGCCGCCGTGCACAAACCAGATGCCGTGAAAAGTAGTTAAGCCGTTGTTTCGAAATTTGTGCGGAATTGAAGAGTCAAAGCCGATCGAATGCCCTTTTGCTAATGACAAAACTAAATCTCCAATAGTTACTTCAACTTCGCCTTCAAGCGCATAGCCGTATTCATATCCGGAGTGCATCATCATCTCGCCACTGGAATTTGATTCCGAGCCAGGCTCATAAATGATCTCCATGAAGTTGACATTCTTCTCTGCTGTCGCCGCCAGACGTTCCCAAGTTACACCAGAATCCATTGTTATTACGCTGCGATTTTGCGGATTTACGGCGGATATTCGCGCTCTGGATTCATCCCAGGCATCCGTAGGCGTATTAAAATTGTCCCGGCTAACTTGATCTGCAGCATGTTTTTCATCGGGCAACAAAGTTCCGTCCCAATGTGATTCAAAAAGAATATCTACGGGTACAGCGAGCAGACGAGCTAGCGAATAAAGGGTTGCAACCGAGGGTTGCGACTTTCCATTCTCAATCTGGGAAACAAAAGAAGGGGAGACCTGAAGTTGACGGGCAACTTCTCGCAGTGAGAGTCCGGTTTTAAGACGAATTTCTTTCAGGCGCGGCCCTAAGTATTCGATTGGATCTCTCATAACCTTCTCTCTCAGCGAACCGTCGGATGTGGAATTTTACTAAGCCTTTAACTTGTGGCGCTATTATTACAGTGTTTACAAGTGCTGTACAGCCTTCCAACAAGAGCGTAGTCTTTGGGAAAGCGTTTGGCACTAGTGAACACGGAGAAGGAAAATGCAACTAAATTACATCCATCATGTTGGCTTGGTCGTTAAGAACCTAGATCGATCGATCTATTTCTATCATGACATTTTGGGCCTTCAATTCGCCAATGAGCCAACTGATTGGTTTGACGGACCCGACCTTGCAAAAGGGGTAGGGGTTCCTGGGGCTCAATTGCGCCAAACCTCAATGTGGGTTGATGCAACCAGTACCTTGGAGCTAATCGAATATGGCGGGGATTTACCGCAGGAGAACGCCCTAGTTCCCAACAATCACCTTGGCGCCGCCCACGTCTGTTTTAATGTGGACGATATTCATAAGGTTAAGGCCGAACTCGAAGCAAAAGGCGTCAAGTTTTATAGCGATGTCAATGTCGTGGATGAAGGCCCGCTGGCCGGGTGGCGTTGGTGCTACTTCAGCGATCCAGATGGTTTAGCACTTGAGTTAGTGGAAATCGCTTATTACTTAAAGTCAGAGCGGGTAGCAGCTACTGCGTTGTACTTGAAGACCCGCCCTTCCTTGGAGTCATTGCTTTAAAAAAAAGAGTTGACCACGGTGGCCGAATATCTGGCCCCGTGCTCAACTCTTTATCGCTAACTGGATACTTTGCTAATTATTTACTTATTAACCTGCACCAAGACTTTCATCTGATCGCCCTTTGGATCAATGAGTACATCAAATCCCTTTGTGACGACATCGTCGATATTGATAACCGAACTGACCACTTTTTCAATGGGGTATTTACCCGATGAGGCCAACCGAATAATTCTTGGCCAATCCGTGAGCAGGTAGCACCAACTTCCCACGTAGGAAATATCCCGTTCGGATAACCGCATGGCATCTATCGTGGCTGGTTTTGTATGTAAACCGGTTTGCACGATCTTGCCACTTCGACGGATGTGGTTCATTTGGCTAGTCAACCCTGCGGTCGAACCAGAACATTCAACGCCGACATCTACTCCGCGACCTTGAGTGATCTCTCTTATTTGATCATCGAATCCGGGATCGAGCGGATTTAGTACTGGACCGAGATCAAGGCTTTTTGCAAAGGCGGAACGATGTGGGTTTGGATCGGAGATGATTACTTGAGATGCACCGATCGCCCAGGCATACATAGCGCTAAGCGCGCCAATTGGGCCAGCACCAGTAACAAGCACAATATCTCCACCCCAGACGCCAACGCGATCAATGCCATAAGCAGCAACACAGGCTGGCTCAACGACCGCTCCGGCAATGTCAGACATAGAATCGGGAAGCTTTGCAACTTGGTATTCCTTAAGGATGGCGATTTCTCCCAAGCCACCAGTTAAAGCGGATAGTCCAGTACATGCGAAAAGTTCACAGAGGTGACCACGACCAGTTCGACATGGAATGCAACGACCACAGACGATCGCAGGCATTATGGAGACTCGATCTCCAACTGCAACATCGCGAACATCTTTACCGATTTCAATAACCCGGGCCGAAAATTCGTGACCTAAAATTTGCGGATTGGTTACTCCAGTTAATGGATGCGGCTTAGTCGGGGTAACAATTGCACCCACTGAGTATTCGTGGAGATCGGTTCCACAAATTCCACAAAAAAGCGGCTCTACTACTACTTCATCTGGCAACGGTGCCCCAGGTCGGGGGACGTCCTCGATGCGAATATCTTTTTGACCGTGAAAACGTGCCGCTTTCATTCTTACCTCCTGGATTTACGAGTGAGCGTGTAGGAAAGTGCTGCAAAGACGATAAGTAGCCCTTGGAATAGGTATTGCCACGTTTGGGAGAGATTGAGGAAAACGCAGGCATTCAGGACCTGAACCATCAGAACCGATCCAAGTAAGGTGCCGATGAAAGAACCTCTACCACCCAAAAGGCTGGTTCCACCGAGTACTACAGCGGTTATGGATTGGAGGGTGTATGAAGTTCCTTGTGCAGGATCTCCAACTCCAATAAGGCCCATGAAAATAATCGCACCAATGCCGGCGAACAAGGCAGAAGTTATGTAGGCACCGATAATTCGGCGATTGATGTTGACACCCAATCGTCGGGCAGATTCCTCATTGGATCCGGAAGCGCGAAGTTGAATGCCCCATTTAGTTTTACGAAGGGCGATTTCAAGAAATATGGCTACCAAAGTCAAAACAATAAACGCATCTGGAAGCGGACCTACTTTTTTAAGCAAGAAGTCGGTTACAGAAGCATTCATATAGCCGCCAGGAGCTGGGCGTAATAAGAAACCGATACCGATCAAACCAATATAAACCGTTAACGTTCCAGCAACAGGCGTGAACTTGGCGTATCGAATCAGAACACCATTGGCCATACCGATGACCACCGCCACAATTGGAATGAGCAGAAACCCAAGCGCAATTACCCAGAAAGATTTTCCATCATTGACAAAGAAAGAAGAGACAACCAGAAGTACTCCAGAAGCCGGTCCCACCGATAAATCGATGCCACCAGTCATCATTACGATCGTTTGACCCAGGGCTATGAAACCAAGGCCAGTTCCCAAGCCAAGGACCGCATTAATATTGTAGGAACCAAAATAAAGATCATTCTTGGAAAAAATGTAAAGTGCCAGGAGTCCTATCATTCCAGTGAGGACTATTGGCGGCACAAAATCGGATTGTAAAATTTTTCGGAAGGTGCGCTTTTGGGAAAGAGCCACCGCATCATCTATCTCTTGGCGTTTTAACGCTGTGGAACGGATTGCAGCGGTAACCATATTGGTCTCGGTGACTTGATCGCCTTCTAGAGATTCAACAATGTGGCCACGTGACATTACATAAACCCGGTCACAGAGGCCCTCTAGCTCTTTAGTGTCCGACGAATTAACAATTACTGGGATCCCACTATTGGCTACATTTCGAAGAATTTTATAAATTTCAGCTCGGGCGCCCACGTCCACGCCTTGAGTTGGTTCATCGGCAACAATCATGATTGGCTCCGATAAGAGCGACCGCGACATCACGATCTTTTGCTGGTTTCCGCCAGAAAGAGCCGATACATCAGAGTCCATGGAAGGGGCCTTAACTTCCAACTCTCTCAATGAAGCCAGAACAACATTATCTTCGCGCTTTCGGTTGATGAAAAGTCCTTGGCTAAATTTGCCTAAGGCGCTAACCGAGGCATTTTCTCGAACCGACAACGTCATCATTAAACCTTCGCCGTGGCGATCGGCAGGAAGATAGGCAGTTTTTAGCAATAACTCATTATTCCCGACCTCTTTCCCATTCACAATAATTTTTCCATCGTGGCTATCTAGACCGACCAACGAGCGCATCAGTTGGCTCTGGCCATTTCCAACAATTCCAGAGATTCCGATGATTTCACCCTTTTTGGCAGAAATGGAAACTTCATGGAAATCCGGGCTGGAGAGGTTATCAATTTTGATGAATTCGCCATCTTTGGAGTTAAACGAATACTTGGGTGGGAAGGTGGATTCTAATTCTCGACCAACAATCATGGTCATAATTTCATTGTCGGTAATGTCGGAAACGTTTGAAGTCCCTCGACCCTTTCCATCCCGCAAAACCGTCACGCGTGTCGCAAGCTCTCGAACTTCAGCAAGGCGGTGGGTAATGTAGATGACCGCAGTACCAGTGGCAACGATCATTCTAATTTTCTCAAAGAGGAGATCGACAGATTCCTTGCCAAGTGGAGCTGTTGGTTCATCCAGAACCAAAATTTTAGGATTGACGGCGAAGGCCTTTGCTAAATCAAGTAAATGCTGTTGTGCAACAGTCAGTGTCTCAACGCGGTCACGAAGACTGGCGGTAAATCCAAAATCATCCAAGATTTTACGCATTGTTTTCTCGGTGCTACCTTCAGATTGAAGTAACGCTTCAGGGACCGAAATCAAAATATTTTCCGCAATTGTTAAATCTGGAAGTACTGCTGGGTGTTGGTGAACGATTGCTAACCCAAGTTCAGTTGCTTGATGGGGAGTTAAGTTGGTGATTACTTTTCCAGCAATTTCTATGACTCCACCGTCGGGCTGCAAAGTTCCAGAGGCTACATTCATTAAGGTGGACTTGCCAGCACCGTTCTCGCCCAAAAGTGCATGGACTTCACCGGCGCGGGCCTCTAATGACACGTCGCTTAGGGCGGCTACGCCAGAAAAGTTCTTAGAAATATTCGAGAGAACAAGCAGAGAACTAGGCACCGATTTCACCATTTCGTTTAATTGAAAACTATCTTAAAACTTATTACCGAATTAAGTAACTAAATTAGAAATCAGATTGGCCACAGTTTCCTGCAGCCAATCTGATCACGGTTTTATGCTTAGTTGGTCTTCAACTTAGCTTGTGCATCGCCACTCATCTTTGCAGATAGGTAGACGTCGCCAGGAAGATCTTTACGGCACTGGACAGGTGATGGCTTGCCAGAGACTGAATCTTCGAACGCGGTAGATGGGTATGACTTCTGGGTTGGAACTTTGCCACCTGTGGCAAGAGCAATAGCCCAGTCAGTTGCCAAACGAGAGTGATCGTTTTGGGTTGATACTGTCATTAACTTGAAGTTCTCTTGAGTTGCCTTGTTATCTTCATAGAAGCAACCAAGAACGTTTCCGTCGGAAGCTGCAATAAGTGGAACTTTCCAACCTGAATCAACAGCGGCCTGTAGGGCTGAAACCATTGAAGGACCAAAGTCTGATGTGATGACATCGATATTTGGATACTTGGCGATAGCAGCAGTTAGGACTTCTTGAGTCTTGCCTGGATCCCAACCGGTTGCTTCGAATGGTGCAGCACCGATGAACTTGTATTTAGGATCTGATCCAAGAACTGATGCGAGACCCTTGCTTTCGTCGGCGCCTTGGCTGTTTCCAGCTGGACCTGAAATACGAAGGATGTTTCCACCGTTTGGAAGATTCTTCTTAATCCATTGACCCCATAGCTTGCCAGCAAGAACGAAGTCTGAACCAACGAAAATGTTGTAATCCTTACCTGCGACGCCGCCAGCCCATACTCGGTATGGAACAGTTACGACGCCTGCTTTGTAAGCAGAACGGAGCGCAGGAAGCATTGCCTGCCCTGCATCTGGGAACACAACGAGAGCCTTAACGCCCTTTGCAACCATTCCCTTAATGTCTGAGATCGCCTTGTCAGTCTTTCCTTGGCCATCTGCGTAGTAGAGCTTGGTAACACTTGGGCAAAGCTTTACTTCTTCGCGAACAGCAGCAGTGGTAACTAAACGCCAGCTATTTCCGCCGAAGCCATCTGTAAATCCCATTGTGATTTTTTTAGCGCCGCACCAAGAAGGACGGGTAGCAGCACTGCTTGAGGATGCAACCAACAGGCTAGATGCGGCCATGACCGCAACCAAGCCGAGGCTACTCGCTACGACAGCGGCTCGAGATTTAAACCGTATCAACTTTCTTCCTTTCGTAGTCGTGCGGCAACCATTGACGCACACATCCGGTTTCCTTGTGAGAAACCGAAATCTAATTAAGCGTTAACACGCTTCAGTTTGTTACTGCCAGAAAACCTAATTAACTTCTGTCGAACTGATGACCAGTTCACTGCATAGATCGCAATACCCATCATCAAGGTAAGTGAAATTACGATGGTTCGGACGCCGTAAGGAACTCCCAGCGAAAGAACAAACATGTCGAGTTGTTTTAAGAAAAGTGCAGAGACTGCAGAGGCAGCTGGAAAGCCACGACCGCCGAGAAGTGAAGTTCCACCTAGAACTACAACAGCAACCGAAGGCAAGACATAGTCATCACCTTGATATGCGGTTGGTTGAGAAATTACGCCACCGAGAATTACGCCGGCCATGCAATACAAAATTTGGGAATTAATGTAGGCACTCATTTGGTATCTGCCGACTTTAAGACCAGCTGCTCTTGCCGCACGAGGATTGGCGCCGACTGCTTCAAAGCGTCGCCCGAAGACGGTTCGCTTGAGCAATATTGTCACTACGATCGCAATAATGATGCCGTACCAAATTGAATGTGGAAGTCCCAAAAATTTGTTATTTGTAAAATGTGAAAGGCGATCAGTGGTACGACGGGGGCTTCCACCAGAAAGTCCCATCATCACGCCGTAAAGCAATGCGTTGGTTCCCAAGGTTGCAACGATGGAATTGAGTTTGGCTTTGGTAATTAAAATTCCATTAATAATTCCGGTAATGATCGCGGCTACAAATGCGGCAAGAACTGCAGGGATCAATCTGTTGTCGTGGCGATCAGGACCCCAAGTGACAATTACAACGGTAAGTGAAACTGCACCAGCGACGGAAAGGTCGATTCCTCCCTGTTGAATCACCAGGGTTTGCCCCAGGCCAACAATTGCTAAAGCGGCAGCGAAGGGGAGCATGCCCATCTGTGCGACGTGGCTCACACTTGTTGGAGCTAAGAGAGCACTTGCGGCATAAAGAACGGCTAGGCCAATCAGGATGGTGCGCATTCCGCGGGAAATCTGAATTCGAGAAGACTTCTTAACATCGCGTTCTTCAACGTTGCTCATTAGATCCCCCCTTTGGTCTCCGATGATGAAATCTCATTGACGGTAATTGTTCACTCAGACTTTACACACCAGTGCAGGGTGTTAACAAGGGATTACTTATAACGGTTTTACAAAGTTTTCGTTATTAAGGCAAAGCAATTGGAGTTGATCCACTCCTATTGGAGAAATCGGAGCAAACTGGCCATATCTTGATCTGCAAAACCACCCTCACAAGCGTGAATATAGAGGTTTTGGAGCGCGGCAATGGCAGCAGAGTCAATTTCTTGGGCCTGGGCAAAGTCGAAAATCAGGGCTAGATCCTTCACCGTAGTGTCGATTCGCATCGCCACAGGAGTATTAGCGTCAAGAAAGGCTGAACGCTTGTACTTCACAAAGGGCGCGGCAATAACGCTCTCTTCAAAGAGGTCATAGGCAACGGCGGGGTCAATTCCGGAGGAGGTCGCCAAAGCCAGCGCTTGAGCCACGGCAGCGTTGAGGGAATGAACCACTAAATTGATCGAAAGTTTCATCGCTTGGCCAGCCCCAGCTGCGCCCAAATAGCCCACTTTCTTAGAAAAGGCCTGCAAAACCGGTCGGATGAAATCCACGGCAGATTCGTCGCCACTGGCCAAAACCAAAAGTTGATGCGAGGCAATGGTGGCCATACTCCCTGAAACCGGGGCATCAACGAACCTTCGCCCATTTTTGGAAATGGTTTCCGCCAAACTTGTTGCGACCGCGATTCCACTGGTTCCCATATCTACAAAGATGTAGTTGGCTGAAGAATTCGCTACTAGCGCTGGGTCGGAGAGCAATATTGATTCGGTGATCTCACCATTTGCGAAAAGGGATATTGCGAAATCTGAGTTGGCAATTGCCTGCGAAAGAGTGAGAGCAACGGTGACCAAGGGATTATCAATCGCCTCGCAAACTTCTTGCGCTCGCGCCTCGGTCCGATTCCACAGCAAAACTTGATGTCCGGCGCTAGCCAACTCACGGGCCATTGCTGCACCCATTTTGCCAACACCTAATATTGCAACGTTAGCCATGTGAAGGGGCCACCAAAATCTTTCCAGTAGCTTTTCCGCTACTGAGATCTTCAAACGCTGCAGGAGCATCCTCCAATGAGACCACTCGTTCTGTGAGCAATGAGGCAACAGTTCCAGAACGCAGAATTTCCAGGGCATCCGGAATATCGTCAGCACAGACATGCGCGACGGTAGTTTGAAGCGTTACTTCGCGAAGAACTGCATCAGCGAAAACCAATTCTTGTGGCGTTTTGTTCAAACCCATCAGCATGAGAGTCCCACCCATTTTGGTTAATGAGAGCGCTCGAGCGATGGCCCCAGGTGCACCAGAAGTTTCAAAAACCACATCTGCTTGACCACCGATTAAAGTTCGAATTTCGGTTGGCGTAATTTCTTTCCCAATGAGTACAGATTTTTCTGCGCCAAGTTGGATTGCCGTCGCCAATCGCTTTTCATCTATATCCACTGCAGTGATATGGACACCATACGTTTGAAGCGCAACACAGACGAACGAACCAATTGCTCCAACACCAAGCAAGATGACATGATCCCCAGCTTTAACATTTGCTCGGCGAACTCCATGGATTCCGACGGCAAGTGGTTGGGCAAGTGCAGCGTTGAGATCTGAGATGCCATCTGGGATTTCGACACAAGTCGATTTAGGTGCTGCCGCAAATTCGGCCATCCCGCCGTGAATACTTAATCCCAGCGTGAAGTAGTGATCGCAGAGATTAGTTCTGCCTTCCAAACATCGATCGCATTTTCCGCATGCAACACCAGCTCCGCAAGCAACACGTTTACCCATAAACTCTTGGGCACTCACGCCAGCGTCCACGACGATGCCAATAAATTCATGTCCAAGAATTGTCGGTCCAACATGCTTACTATTTGGATGTGGATTCTTCAGTGGAACCATAATCTGACCTTTGGCATATTCACTGGCATCGGTACCACAAAGTCCGTTGTAGGACACTTGAATCAGAAGATCATCGGCTCCGATTTCTGGAAGTGGAACATCTTCTATTCTTAGATCGTGCAAGTCATGTAATACCGCGGCGCGCATAGTTTTCATTAAGAGGCGCTGCTTGTAACGTGAACTTTGATCTGACTCTTATCATTAAGTACCGTGTCATAAGCCTTATCGGCTTCGGCGAGATTAAAGGTAGAAGTAACGATCGAAGAGAGATCCACGCCAGTTTTAGCTAGGAATCGAATGGTTTCGGGCCAGACACCTGGAGACCCAATGATGCCGCGGATCTGTAGTTCTTTTGATTGAATCAAGCCCATCTTTGCCGGGGCTTCGCCACCGACACTGATACCAATGATCACTAATCGTGCGCGGAATCCGGCAACTTCTAACGTGCTCGCCATCGCTTGGGGTTTTCCGCTGGCATCAATAACAACAGAGGCACCAGCACCCTTGGTAATTTCATTAACCTGCTCTAGAAAATCTGCCTTGGTTGGATCTGCAATAACTTCAGCTCCAAGACCTAAAGCAATCTTTGCTCGTGCTGGTGACGGCTCTGCGACGATCACGCGAGCGCCTTTTGCTGCTGATGCGGCAATAACACCCAACCCAATTGGTCCAGCGCCGAAAACCATCACGGTGTCGCTTGCATCCATATTGTCGGCGCGAACGGTGGCGTAATAGCCACAACTAAATGGCTCCACTAGTGCACCTTGAGTATATGAAACATTTTCCGGAAGCTTATGTAGCCAATCGGCTTTAGCGATAAAGAATTCAGCCATGGCACCACTAATGCTGAAACCAAAGTGTTCCTGGCCAATGACGCATTCGCCGACGACTCGATCTCCTGCCTTGAGCTTGCTTACTTTGCTACCTACTTCGATGACTTCGCCAGACCATTCGTGACCAGGAATAACTGGATATTGAAATGGAATGATGTAGCGACCTTCGAGAAGTTCGATGTCAGAATGACAAATTCCTACAGAACGGCTGGCCAGAAGAACTTCATCTTCGGCAATTTTTGGAATAGCAATCTCATTGACGGCCATTAATCCAGGGCTCATAAACTGCAGGGCTTTCATTTTCTCTCGCATTCGGTCGTTGTATGTGGTGGATAAAAATTTGAGTTTTAGAGCAGAACCATTCCGCCATCGATCATGATGGTTTGGCCGGTCATGTAATCCGAGTCAGATGAGGCTAAGAACTTCGCCATCCCAACAAGATCTCCAGGTTGAGCTGCCCGCCCTTTGAGAATTCCGGCGCCAAATTCGTTCATCGCCGAATCGGGTGCTTGTGCCTGCCCCATGTCATAAAGATCTTGGTTTAAACCAGTCCACAGCGGCGTATCGACAACGCCGGGAGCGAAAGAGTTACAAGTGATGTTGTATTGAGCTAGTTCTCTGGCAGTTGCTTGGGTGATGGCGTTTACCGCGAACTTGCTAGCGCAATAAGGCGTGAATGCGGGGTAGCCCTGACGCCCCGCGATTGATGCGGTATTGATGATTTTTCCGCTTATTTGCGCGATCATATATTTGGCTGCCTCTTGGGTGCAGATGAGTACGCCTAGGCCATTGACGCTCATAATGGCATTCCAGTTCTCTTCCGTTACTTCCAAAAGGGGCATCGGCTTGTTAAAGCCGGCATTATTGAAGATGACGTCCAGCCCTCCGGCCCAATCGACAAAGAGGCGCAAGGCTTCGCGGACTTGATCTCGCTTGGAGACATCCCCGGCCAGAGCTATGGCCGAACCTCCAGCTTGGGTAATTTCGGCAACGACCGCCTGCGCAGCCTTGAGATTGAGATCCATAACGCCAACTTGGGCACCTTCGGCGGCAAAGGCGGTGACAAAGGCACGCCCGATTCCACTTCCAGAACCAGTGACCACGATCCGTTTTCCGGCAACACTGCCCATTTTGACCTCCCATTGAATCTACTGATGATTAAATCACCGTGGCCGAGGGGCGTCAAGCAGTAATGAACAATTTTCAGAGAAAAAGGGGTAGATCTTGTGTTTGTGTATAGTCTCACATAACATCATCTCTAGATATGCCGCTCCTGGAGCAGCAAAATAATGGAAAAGTAGGGGAGATTATGGCTAAAGAAGCCCTCATCATCGGCGTTACTGGAATTGCGGGCAATAACATCGCCCACGAATTACTCGAAGCTGGATTTACCGTTCACGGGTTGACCAGAAAACCGGGCATCACCATTCCAGGAGTTCACCATATCTATGGCGATGTTTTGGATCCTGCAAGCATTAGTTCGGCAATTGCCGGACTCGATATCACCCATTTATTTTTCTGTACCTGGTCTCGTCAAGAAACCGAAGCCGAAAACATTAGGGTAAATGGCGCCATGCTCCAGAACACTGTGGATGCGCTAAAGGTGACGAAGAGCATGGAACATGCAGTTTTGATCACGGGGTTGAAACATTACCTCGGACCATTTGAATCTTATGCGGCTACTCCAATGGAGACACCATTTAAAGAGAGCCAAGCTCGATTGCCGATTGAGAACTTCTATTACACCCAAGAAGATATTCTCTTCAAAGCAGCAGCCGAACAAGGATATTCATGGTCAGTGCATCGACCGCACACAATGATCGGGTGGGCGCTTGGAAATGCGATGAATATGGGCGTGACCTTGTCGGTCTATGCCAGCATCTGCAAAGAAACTGGTCGACCTTTTATTTTCCCTGGCTCAACTGAGCAGTACAACGGCGTTACCGATGTTACCGATGCCAGAATTTTGGCTCGGCACGCAGTCTGGTCGGCCACGGATCCAGCTGGGAAAAATCAAGCATTTAACACTGTAAATGGCGATGTATTTCGTTGGCGGCAACTCTGGAAGTTGCTGGCGGAGTACTTTGAACTCGAAGATCCGGGTTATCCAAGTCAGATGCAACCATTAGAACCGCGGATGAGTGATGCAGATGAAATTTGGGCGGGCATGGTTGCCAAATACAACCTTGCTCTATACAAAGCATCCGAGATCGCATCATGGTGGCATAGCGATGCCGATTTAGGACGACAAGTGGAAACCTTTGCCGATATGGGAAAGAGCCGCAAAGCTGGCTTCCGTGAAGTGCAAGTAACTCCTGATTCGTTTACGGATCTCTTCGACCGTCTTAGAGCTGAAAAGATAATTCCTTAAACCGAAAGAAGTAAATCAAGATTTTCAATCGATGGCATTAAATCGCCATTTTCGATTCTTTGAGCCAGCTCAATAACTCGTGAGTTGGCCGGGGATGGTTGTGAAAAAGATTGAAGGGTTTGAGCAACTAATCCATTTATCTCATTAACTTCGCTATGTCTGGATTTCTGCCAATCCTGAAGAATTGTGGTTGTAGAAGCCGGAAGAACAAAGCCGCTCATTAGGGTGGTTAAGAACTTTTCCACCACTTGCGATCGATCCGCGACATCTGAAGCGGTCAAACCAAAGATCGGCAGAATCGCATTCCCACTCAAGAGTGAAGCGGAAAGTGCTTCTTCGCCACATGCCAACATGAAGGCGCGCATCTGCGGAATCTGGATAGCTTCTCGCATCGGTAGTCCCAGGATTGCGGTAGGTACCAAAGTGGTTGCGTTGCTCACAAGTTTCATCCATTTCGTAGCGCGAATGTCGTCAACTACCTCGACGGTACCGCTGTGGCGCAGTAACGAGGCAACCTCCTCTTCGCGCCCAATCGTGCTCTGATCCAAGCTTCCGACTGCAAACCACGAACGAGAATGATTGGAATGGCGTTCGACAACCCCCGGTTCAAACATCGCCGAAGTAATTTCAATAACGCACCCCAAGGTCCGCTCGACTCCAACCACATCAGTAATCGGGTCGATGCTCATGCCATTTTGAACCCCAACGAGCAATCCATCCTGCTTGAGATGGGGTTCGATAAATTGCGCCGCCCATTTAGAGTCGTAGGCCTTCATTAACATTAAGACCACATCAAACTTCTTTCGCAGGGTAGCAACTTCGCATAAATGCAAGGTATTTACTTGAGTTCGAAGGCTTTCCTCGGGAGTATTGATAACAACACCATTTGCTCTCATGGCTTCCACATGTGAGGGCCACTGCTCGATGAAGACCACATCTTCTCCGGCACGGGTTAGATCAGCACCGATGGAAGCACCATTGGCGCCAGTACCTAAAACTGCAATTCTTCTAGAAGTCATAACATCAACGATAATATAAATCTACGAACCAAGGGAGATACTTAAGATGATTCGACATATTGTTGTTTTTAAGTTGAAGGCAAGTGAAGAAAATGTCATCGAAGCTGATTTTCAAAATATCAAAAGCAAATTGGAAGCGCTAACCGTCGCACATGAGGGCATCAAAAGCCTCGATGTTTATCGCGGTATGGGATTGGTTGATTTCCATTGGGAGGTTGTGCTTGTTGGCGATTACGAATCACAAGAGGCATTGGATGCTTACCAAGTTCATCCGTTACATCAAGAATTTGTAAAGTGGGTCGCCGATTACATCACCGATCGAGTTGCTATTGATTTTGTCGTTTAAATACATCGGGGTGCTGGCTTAGTTCTAAGCGAGTCCTTCGGATGTGGCCATAGAGAATTCTTTCGGCATCTTCTAAATCTGCTTTCTTTATGGCCGAAAGCAAGAGATGGTGTTCGTAGTGCGCAGGTGTAAAACCCTCACCGGCTAATAGTTTTGTGTAGGCCCTTCGATAATGTTGAGTGGTGTTCCACAGTCGTTGGACCATCTCATTGAGAAGGGCCGTGTTGGCACCAGCATAAGTAAGTAAATGGAATTCCCGGTCTAGTTTTAGGAAGACTTCCACATCCTTATTTTTCTCTAACTTGGCGATGATTGCTTCAAGTTGAAAAATCTGCTGGGGTGAAAGTTGCGGAATACTCATGCGCAAGAGCAGGGGTTCAATGCGTTCCCGAATTTGATACATCTCTTCGCACTCCGTCAGACTTAGTTCGGCAATCCAAGCACCGGTATGCGCAACCAAATTAACTAAACCATCTGCATGCAACATTCGAAGCGCCTCCCTGACCGGCGATCGGCTGGCACCGAATTGTTCGGCAATATCTTCTTGGCGAATTCTGGCACCAGGTGGGTATTGCCCACTGAGAATTTCTTCGCGCAGCAACGCAGCTATCCGATGACTCGTTGCTTGATCGTTCTCAGAGCTGACTGACATGAAAAGCCTTCCTACTTCTTAAGTGCTTACTTAATTACTTTTCCGGGAAGGCAGGATGCCAGAGCAGGATAGGAGAATCCTTTTCATAGGCTTTACCATTTGGGAAACTGACAAGTTCTAATTGCATTCCCCAGGGAGTTAAGAAATAGACCCAACGCTGTCCTTCACTTGCATTGCGGCTAAATGTAGGTTCACCCAAGACCTGAACACCTTTGCTCAACAAGTATTCAACAGCAAGATCCATATCATCGACATAGAAACCAAGATGGTGCCCGCCGATGTCACTGTTCTTCGGTTGTGGCGCTGGTTCACCGAATGATTCATATTGAAAGATTTCAAAATTGGGGCCGAACTTGCAGCGGAAGAAGCGCAATTCCCGCATGATTGTCCGCGGGTGATTGTTCATGTGTTCTAGCATCCAGTCGTCATCGCGGACGAATGGTCCCAAGGTGTAGACCTTTTCGCAGCCAATAACATCGACGAAGAAGCGCTCTGCCTGCTCTAAATCGGGAACGGTGAAGCCAATATGCTCAGTTCCCCGTAGCCCTGGAAGCCCTGTGGACATTTTGATCCTCCCTTGATTGGATCCAATCATAGGTAATTTTGGGTGAAAATGGCGAAAATATCGGAAATAATCTTGTGATTGGACTCAATCCACCGTTACAGTTCGGTGCAAGCCAGATCTCAATGAGGAGTCCACGATGACGCAAATAATTCCCCTAGCCCCTAGCGAGCCATGGGTTGAACTTCGAAGCACTCCGCAAGATTGGAAAGATGCAGACCCAGCCCTATTGGCCACGATGTTGGGGCAGATGCATTTAATCCGAGCCTTCGAAGAAGCGGTCTTGGAACTTGCCGCAGAAGGTTTGGTTCACGGTCCGGCGCATAGCAGCATCGGTCAAGAAGGTGGCGCGGTCGGATCAATTGTTGGTCTATCTACTGCAGATGGCGTCAATGGGACCCATAGAGGACATCACCAATTTTTAGCGAAGGTGATTAACCATGTCTCTGCTGGAAAATTAGATTTGGCGAACTTAGTTTCGAAAGAATTGCAAGAAGTTCTGCAGAAAACGCATGCGGAAATTTTAGGTTTAGCCCAAGGTTATTGCGCCGGCCGGGGTGGTTCCATGCACCTTCAATATTTTGAGGCGGGTGCGCTTGGTACAAATGCCATCGTCGGAGGCGGAGTACCGCTAGCGGCTGGAAATGCTTGGGCACAAAAACATTCAGGAACTCAAAACGTCACAGTTACTTATTTTGGGGATGGCGCAGTCAATATTGGTTCAGTATTGGAGAGCATGAATTTAGCTTCTGCCTGGAAGTTGCCACTCTGCTTTTTCATTGAAAATAATATGTATGCGGTCTCAACCCACGTCGATGAAGTAACCGGTGAACATCGGCTTTCGGCCAGGGGTTTAGGTTTTGGTATTCCATCGTGGCGTGTTGATGGAATGGACCCACTTGCCGTTCATTTAGCGATGAAGGCAGCGGAAGAGCGGATGAGATCTGGAGGCGGGCCAACCGTGATCGAGGCCCAGGTCTACCGCTTCTTCCATCAAAATGGACCATTTCCAGGAAGTGCATTTGGATACCGCACCAAAGAAGAAGAAGCACAATGGCGCGAACGAGATCCACTGCTTCGTGTAGCAACAGAAATGATTGCCTTGGGTTTGATCGATCAAGCTGGAGTGGATTCGGTCCGAGAACAAGCGGTAACGGCAAACAAAATTGCAATTGCCGAACTCATGGAAGCAAATCCAGATTTGCCAGGAAAGCGAAGAATCCGACCAGGTTTGTGGCCTGATGTTAAATTCGTTGACTTTGGAATTCGAGGCGATGCCAGCGAACTCAACGGCGTTCGCACCTTAGAACCTTCACAATATTCTGGTGCAACAAAGAGTTCTAAATTTGTCGATGCGGTAGCAAGTGTTTTGGATCGTCGCATGGAAGAAGATGAACGAATCATCATTTTGGGCGAAGATATCCATCGACTAAATGGCGGTACCAACGGTGCCACTAAAGGGCTTTCCAAGAAGTATCCGAATCGAATTCTTGGAACACCTATTAGTGAAAATGCATTTATGGGCTTAGGTGGGGGAATGGCTCTAGATGGTCGCTTCCATCCGGTAGTTGAATTTATGTATCCAGATTTCATGTGGGTCGCGGCTGACCAAGTTTTCAATCAAATTGGCAAAGCTCGCCACATGTTTGGTGGAAAGAATCCAGTTCCCCTAGTGCTTCGAACTAAGGTTGCTATGGGTAGCGGATATGGTTCCCAGCACTTGATGGATCCAGCTGGAATCTTTGCTACAAACCCAGGATGGCGAATCGTCGCGGCTTCAACACCAGCGGATTACATTGGTTTGATGAATGCAGCGCTGCAACTGGAGGATCCAGTCTTGGTTCTGGAACATGTTGATTTATATGGCGATGTTGGTGAAATTCCGGAAACAGATTTGGATTATCAAATCGCCTTTGGAAAGGCCAATGTTCGTCGTGCGGGTACTGAAGTAACGGTGCTGACTTATTTATCCATGGTGAAGCACTCATTAACCGCGACCGAACTCAGTGGTGTTGATGCTGAAGTTATCGATTTGCGCTGGCTAGATCGTGCCAGCCTGGATTGGGAAACCATCGGCGCAAGCATTAAAAAGACCAACAATGTCTTAATCGTCGAGCAAGGTGCCCGAGGAACTTCTTACGGCGCTTGGTTGGCCGATGAAATCCAGAGAAGATATTTTGATTGGTTAGATCAACCAATTGGCCGCGTAACTGGAGGAGAAGCATCTCCCAGCATTTCTAAAGTTCTAGAACGTGCGGCGATCGCCGGTGTTGAGGAAGTCGTTTTTGGACTTGAAGCGATTCGTGCCGGATTTGGCGGTGCCAAATAATGGCCACCATTATGAGAATGCCCGAAGTGCTTGCCAACGCAACTGAAGCGATTATTTCGAAGTGGCTAGTTGAAGAAGGTTCAACTTTTGCGACAGGTCAACCCATTGCCGAAGTTGAAACCGAAAAAGCAGTCGTTGAAGTAGTTGCTGAAACCGATGGAATTCTTGGTCAGTACCTAGCAAAGAGTGGCGCGACAGTTGCGGTCGGAGAACCTATTGCCGTGTTGTTGCAACAAGGAGAAGGCGCGGCAGAAATTGCCCAGGCATTAGCTAAGGAAAATATTTCTGCGGCGGAGAGTTCAGTTACTCCAACTCCCACTATTGCTGTAGCTGCCGAAATCAAAATTGCGGAAAACGTTTCTGCGGAGCAAGACCATGGGACCAGGATTTTTTCCAGCCCACTTGCTCGGCGACTGGCTAAAGAAAATGGCATCGATCCCAAGAACCTTCATGGCACTGGCCCAGATGGGCGAATCGTAAAAAGAGATGTTCAAGCTGCCATTGCCTCGGGCGTAACAACCAAAGTTTCGGCACCACCATCGACCCCCGCAAAAGCCCTCTCATTGGGCGAGAGCAGTTATATCGCCATTCCTCATTCTCGAATGCGTCAGGCCATTGCTCGTCGGTTAACAGAGAGCAAGTCAACGGTGCCGCACTTCTATTTAACGGCGCCGGTGATTGCAGATGATTTACTCAATATGCGCAAGAAGATTAATGAGTGGTCGCAGAGTAAAGTTTCCGTCACCGATCTCATTTTAAAAACCGTTGCAGCCGCATTCGCTGACGTGCCTGATGCCAATGTCATTTGGACTACCGAAGAAATGCGCAAATTTGATGACGTGGATATTTCTATCGCCGTCGCCACCGACAATGGGCTTATCACTCCGGTCGTTCGTGGCGTCAACCAAATGAACTTGGCCCAGATCAGCGCGACGACTGCAGATCTCATAGAGCGAGCCCGAATTGGTCGGCTCAAGCAGAACGAAATTATGGGCGGAAGTTTCTCGGTCACGAATTTGGGGATGTACGGAACCGATGAATTTTCAGCAATTCTCAATCCACCACAGTCGGCAATATTGGCGGTTGGTGCTGCCAAGCAAAAGCCAGTAGTAGTGAATGGAGTAATTGGAATCGCCTCGGTCGTTAATTTCACGCTCTCGGTGGACCACCGCGCAATTGATGGCGCGCTGGCAGCTCAATGGTTGGCAGCTTTTGTAAAACGCTTTGAAAACCCGATGTGGTTGGTCGTTTAACCTCTCAAAGCGACAATTGCCACGCCAGGTAACGCAAAGGTTGGGTAGGCTCCTGCAGTGTCTAACCCATTGCCGCCCAAGGTCCGAATCGTCCTTTTGGGCACCACGCTCTCCGCGATCGGTAATGGCTTAGTTTTACCTTACCTATTTATTTATCTTCATAACGTTCGTGGGATTTCGGCAGCCTTGGCCGGGTTGATCGTTGGCTATGGCGCACTCGCCTCATTAATTACTTCGCCCCTGGTTGGCCATCAAATTGATCATTGGGGCCCCAAGCCGGTGATGATGGTTTCCACCCTCATTCTTGCCGTGGGCTATGGGTCATTGAGCCTGGTCCATTCGGTGACCGCCGCCTTGGCTTGTATGACGGTAACCGCCTTAGGAAATTCAGGGACCTGGCCAGCGATGTCGGCGATATTGGCCGAACTCACCCCCGATCATCTTCGGGAAAAGACTTTTGCCACGAATTTCGCACTTCTTAATCTTGGGTTGGGTATCGGCGGGTTGATCGCATCGGCCTTTGTGAAACTTGGCAATCCACATACCTTTGAAGTTCTCTATTGGGGCGATGGCATCTCCTTTATTGTTTATTTCTTCGTCGCCATGACGCTACGAGAATCCGGGCATCGCACCAAAGGTCAACGCGCCGATAACAAGGCATTGGAAGGCGGATGGAAAGATGTTTTGGCCGACCGCACCTTTGTTAAATTCTGGATTGTTGGGTTCCTGGCAATTCTCTTTGGGTACAGTCAACTCGAAGTTGGCTTCGCCGCTTTTTCCACATTGGTAGCAAAAGTTACTCCAGCACATTTAGCTTGGGCATATGCAGTAAATATGTTTCTCATTGCAACGTGCCAATTGTGGATCGTAAAGAAGATTCAAAAAATCGAACGAGCAAAGGCGATGGCAATTGCCGGCTTCTTCTGGATTGCCGCATGGCTGGCTTTAAGCCTTGCCGGCGTTCTCCCAAAAGCCGGCTTGTTCTTTGTCATCCTCTGCCAATTTGTCTTTAGCTTTGGCGAAATGTTTTGGTCACCAACAATTCCTTCGATTGTGAATCAGCTAGCTCCGGATCATTTGCGAGGTCGTTACAACGCTGCATCTAGCAATGCGTGGCAGATTGCGGCGATCCTTGGGCCTTCCTTTGCAGGAACAATGATCGGCGCTGGCCTTCACTGGGCGTGGATCGGGCTCTTAGTCACCGGCCTAACTATCGTTTCCATCTCCGCGTTGCGATTAAAACTTCCGGCAAAACCAGTTTCGCCGATGCAAGAGTAATTAATCTCTAAAAGGCGGCTGCGTTACCAATTCCCACTGCAACTGCGGATTTTCGGGAAGACTGGCTTGCAGTTCACTAAATTCGATTTCAGTCAGGGTTACATCTACGCCGGAAACTAAATCGGTAATCTGTTCATTCTTGGATGCGCCAGGAATGGGCAAGATGGCGGGACTGCGATGTCCAAGCCAGGCAATCGCTAGTGCGTAGGGTGAACAATTCTTTGCACGCGCCAGCTCGGCAAATTTTCCAAAGTCACCATTAGCAATGCCAACTGACCGGCCAATTCCTCCCAAGGGAGACCAAGGAAGAAAGGCGATATCGAATTCTTGGCATAGATCAATGACATCTTCGCCGAGGCGATAGCGAGCGCTGTATTCATTCTGTACCGAAACCACGCCACCGTCTTGACTCGAGCCACCGATTTTTATCGCTCGGCGCAATTGCTCGACATTGACATTAGAGAGTCCGATTTGATCCACAATTCCGCGATCTTTCAAGACTAGAACATTTTCGAACTGGGTCTCGAAATCCATCTCTGGATTCATTCGATGGTGCTGCCAGAGTTGAATCTTCTCGACCCCAAGTCGAAGCGCAGAGGCTTCGGCAGCTCGCAGGAAATAGTCCAGAGAACTAGCCCGACCCCAACTTTCGTTTGGTCCGCGAGTAATTCCGTTTTTAGTGGCAATAACGATCTTTGATTTCTCTTCCGGCGTACCGCGCCAGGAACGAAATGCTTCGCCGACCAATCTTTCATTATGGCCGAAATCGCGCCACGATGGTGCATAAATATCTGCCGTATCCAGAAAAGTAATTCCAGAATCCAAAGCCGAGTGGATGACCGCAATCGCCAACTCCGGATTCTTGATGAGGTCAGGTTCAGTTTCTCTTGGTCGGGAAAGTGGCATGCAACCTAATCCAATTGCCGATACCTGCCACGGGCCAAGTTTTCGATATTTCATGAACGCTCCAGTTGCTAGAACCACATCCTATTGACCCTGGTCGTACTATGACCACATGAGCAAGATTTCGACTTTCAATACTAAGTTGGCTGCGAAGATAACTTCTGGCGTCGCCACTATGTGGTGTGCATACGCCTTCGCTGGCATCGCCCTGATCTCATTGCCTTCCGCGCTAAAGTCTGGGAGCGCAATAACAATTGTCGGCTGGGTTGCCCAAACTTTTCTCCAATTGGTTTTACTCTCCATCATTATGGTGGGGCAGAATGTTGCATCTAGTTCGGTGGAACAGAAAATCACCGAAACCCATACCGCCAGCCTTGGCGAATTCGAACTAGCAAAAGAGGCTCGAGAATTAGCCCGCCAAGAGTTAATGGAGTTAAAAGATATTGCCGCAGATATTCATCGGGTTTTGCGGGATATCGAAGGCAAATCTAAGTAATGACTCAATTTACCTCCGCCGTAGATTTAAGTGAGCAATTTCAAGCAGGTTTAGTTTCTTCTGCCGAGTTAGTAGCGGAATCGCTTCAAAGAATTTCTGATATTGATCAAGACGGATATGAATTGAATTCGGTATTAGCGCTTAATGCCAGCGCCCTTCAAGATGGGAAAAAAGTAGACCAAGGAAAATCTGGCCGCCGACTTGAAGGTCTTCCAATTCTGATCAAAGATAATATTGAAGCGATTGGATTGCCGGCGACGGCAGGTTCATTAGCTTTGGCCGGTCGAACTGTGATCGCTGATTCACCTCTGGTTGCCAGGTTGAAAAATGCCGGAGCGATAATTGTTGGTTCTACTAATTTGTCGGAATGGGCCAACATCCGTTCCACCAATTCCACCAGCGGGTGGTCAGCCGTTGGCGGGCTTACCGCTAATCCGTGGATTCATGGTCATAGCGCTGGGGGATCTTCCTCTGGATCCGGAGCTGCGATTGCTGCAGGATTGGTGAGTTTGGCAGTTGGCAGTGAAACCGATGGATCCATTGTCTGCCCGGCAGCGCTAAATGGATGTGTTGGAATAAAGCCAACGGTCGGCTCAGTTCCGCGTGGCGGCATGGTTCCCATAAGTTCAAGCCAAGATAGTCCCGGGCCTATGTCCAGAAGTGTGGCCGATGTTGCCATGCTTCTTGAGGTCATGATGGATCGGAGCGATTTGCTCAGTTCCCTGCTCGATAAAACACCTATTCGTTTAGGAGTCGTCCGAGAATGGCTCACCCATCACACCGAAACCGATTCAGTATTTGAGGCTGCCCTGGCATCTTTGCAAAAGGCTGGTATCGAACTCGTGGAAGTTTCTCTTGACCCTCCAGCCGATGATGTTTCTAACGATGAATTTCTGGTGCTCAAATATGAACTCTTCGACGATCTTGGAAAATATTTAGATAACCGCCACGGCGAAGGTGTTCGATCCTTGGCCGAGGTAGTGCGCTTTAACGTTCTCAATGATGAATTCGAGTTGAAATATTTTCAGCAAGAGATTTTCGATGAAGCCCTGCTTCTAGGCAGCAGGAATTCCGAGTATCAAATTATAAGAGAGAGAAATTTGGCGTGGGCTCAACGCATGTTGTCCGAAGGAGTAAAAGGAGTTGATGCATTAATCGGAACCGCATACGCGCCCGCATGGATTAGTAATCTTGGCGGTGGCGATGAATATAAAACGCGCAGTTGGGCAACGATGGCTCCTTCAATCGCGGGCACTCCAATTGGTTCATTGCCTATGGGTTTCGTGGATGGGCTCCCGGTAGGAATTACCGTCGCGGCAGGCGCGAGGGATGAATTAAACTTGGTCAGAGTTATGGCGCGAATCGAAGGCGCCTTTGCTCTTGGCGTGCTCAACCCAACTTTCAGAAAGTAGCGATGAAACTTAAAGATCTGCTTCGGCAGAAGTATGTGAAGCGACTCTTTCTGGCTCGGCTCATCTCCAATTTTGGCAACGGAATATCTCCGGTCGCGCTTGCTTTCGGAATATTGCACTTACCTCATGGTTCGGCAACCGAACTGGGCTTAGTACTAGGTTCGGCAACTCTCACCATGATTATCATGAGCCCGTTTGGCGGCGTGATCGCTGATAAGTATGGTCGCGTGCGTATGGTGGGTTTAACGGATGCTTGGGGTTCGGTGGGATTATTTGTGCAGGTCGGTTTCTTTGCTACGGGCAATGTTCCACTTTGGGTATTGCTGGCGGCAAATATTAACTTCGGACTGATGTGGGGAATTTGGTGGCCGGCTTTCTCTGGGGTATTGCCTGCGATCGTTCCCGAAGAAGGTTTGCAAAAAGCCAATGCCGTAAGTAATTTTGTATCGAATTTGGCGTTGATCTCTGGCGCGGCTACCGCCGGAATACTGGTGAGCGCATATGGAAGCACGGTCGCGCTATTTATTGATGCGCTCAGTTTCCTGTTGGCGGCATTTTTAATCCTCAGTTTTGGTCACGTAGTACCACCTCGTGAAAAAAATGAAAATACGATGCTTGATGATCTAAAACATGGCTGGAAAGTCTTCATTTCATTTAGATGGATTGTCGTTATCGTCGCTGCGTTTTCATTCATTGTTATGTTTTGGGCAGCTGCCGAAAATGTCCTAGGACCACTTATTGCCCTTAAACATTTCAACGGACCAAAATCATGGGCATTTGTTTTGACCTGCGAATCTGTAGGTTTCATTTGCGGTTCTTTAATCGCGATGCGAGTTCACTTTCGCTATCCAATGCGAGCGCTGATGATTCTTACCACCACGGTGTCGCTGTATATCTGGTCGCTATCCTCACCACTGTCGTTGCAACTGATTGCATTCTGCGCATTTCTTTGGGGAATTTCCCTGGATTTGTGGGGCTCTATTTGGACAACCGCATTACAGCGTTTAGTTCCCCGTGATTCCCTTTCTAGGGTTTCGGCATTTGACGCAATGGGATCTACCTTGTTTAGACCGGTAGGACTTGCAGTTGCTGCGCCGTTAGCTGGCGTACTTGGAATAGGTCCCACATTGAAATATGCGGCGGCACTTAGTTTCGTAATCGCAATCGGGACGCTCTTTTTTCCTGAAGTGCGCAATATGCAATTCGATAGTCGTTCGCCAAGCGACCCTACGAACTAATATTCTCCCTGTCTTTCATTGAACGAACCAGTGGAATATACAGATAGGTAGAGAGCGTAAAGATAACGGCAAGAATTACCCAACCAGTTCTATGAAGATCTACCAAGAGCGAGGTTATGAAGGCTGGACCAACAATGCCGCCCAAAGCCCAGCTCAATTGCCAAACCCCTTGGTATTGCCCTTGATAGGCATCGTTTGCCAGACCAAATCCCAGTCCCCAACCAGCTCCTGATCCCAACATCTCTCCGACAACATGAAGGCCCATACCTGCCAATAAGAGAGGTACGGCAATAGTGGAGCGAACACCGCTGGCCATCGCATAAACCAAGCAGCCGGCAGCAACAAAAAGACCACTTCGGAAAAAGATTTTGGCGGCGTTATTTATTTCGCTAGTTCCCTTGCTCAATTTCACCGTGAATAGAACGCAAGAAACAGTATTGACCAAGAGAACTGCCGAAACCGTCCACCTGGGCGCGGAGGTGTAATTGATGATCCAAATCGGAAGCCCGATCCCTTGAATAACAAAGTGCATCGAAAAGATTGCGTTGAGAATAATGGCTGAAACATATTTACCATCCCGAAGCGCAATAAATTTCGGTTCATCCTTCACTTCTGGCTTATTTCGTTCGGCGTGGGAAATGGGAACCTTATAAAAAATCAGAGCAGAGATGATGAAGGTCAGACCATTAATCACAACTAAAGTGGCATACCCGGCCCACTTGTCGATCACCAAAGATATTCCTGCGACTGAAGTTCCTAACCCAATTCCCAAATTGGTAACCGCACGAAGATAAGCGCGAAAACTAACTCGATCTTCACCGCCGCCTCCGACCTCATTGATTAAGACCATTCTCATGGTTTGGGTAATTGAAACCATTATGTCAACCGAGATGGTGAGGATCAGAAAGACGGTAAAACTATGGATAAAGATAAAGGAAGCAGCAACTAAGCCTTGGATAGATTGGGAAATCGCAACCCAGAGGCGAATGTTTACTCGACTAGCAAAATGTCCCGCTGGGATGCTCATAGGTAGCGAAACCAATGCGGCTAGGGTAAAACCAAAACCAACTTGGTGTGGCGACAATCCAACTGATCGAGTCAGAAAAATAATTTCTACAGTAAAGAAAAGGCCATTTCCAAAGGTGTTAATGAGCGTGCTGGTCGACATGATTCGCAAGGCCTGCCCTTTCGGCATGGCACGCTTAATTTTATCCCTAAGGTTGATTCGCACCACCAAATTTTACTCGGTAGTCGTCTGCGCTCATTTCGAATATGTCTTCGGGTCCATCTTCTTCATCTATCTGTTGCCCCACGAAAGTGAATCCAAGTTTGGCAATTATGGCTTGCGATGGCAGATTGGTAGGAGAAACCGTGTACCGCAAAGTTTTTATTTGTGGGTCTTGGACAACCCAACCCCACATACCGTGCAGTAACTCTTGGGCAAATCCCCGACCGCGGTAAGCGGGCTCGATGCCCAACCCAATTTCAATCATGCCCTCAGGGTTGGGAGCCATATGAAAACCGGCAGAACCAATGATGACCTGTTCGGGACGATAGACGGCCAAGCGGAGCAGATATTTGGCCAGGGAAGGGTCAGCCAAGATTCGGGGGATCCGATGAGGCAGCGGACCCGGATCGGCCACTAAATGGCCCAGCGGGTTGGTGAAGCCACGATCAATCCATAATGTGGGATCAGCGCGATTTACCGCCAATAATTCGTAGTCCGAAGGGCGAACCGTATGCAAATCCAGGTTATGTGTGCGGATCAAGAGATCTTGATCGAAAGTTTGATTTTCCATCGGGAAAAGTATCTCACTTTCTCAGCCAACTTTTAGAATCTCCTTCTACAATCCTAAGTCTGCGAGAGTTACATCTGCCAGAGGTTCAGCACATTACCAAGAGCTTGACTATTCGATCGGGGAGTTAAATGCGTAGTCCATTTCGTAGTACCGCCGCAAAAGTATTAGTGGGTTTCATTCTCGGGGCCACTGTTGTGGGCGGAGTTGCCGTAGCAGGCACTTTTTCCAATCCATTGGTTAAAGCGTGTGTAGATATTAGAACTCAGGCACTGTACGCATCTACGGATGGAAGTTGCCCAAAGACTCGAACCGCTGTGGATCTTGGATCCTCTGGCTCGGGTTCCATAAAAAGTATTGTGCAAAAAGTTTCACCCTCAGTTGTTTCAGTCGATGTAACAGTGGGTTCTGGTGGAGATACCGGATCCGGGTTCGTCTACAAAACCACCGCTTCCACCTCATTAATTGTTACTAACAACCACGTTATCAACGCTGCCGTATCTAGCACTGGTGCCACCATCGGCACTATTAATATCGAACTTGATAATGGCGACTTGGAGCCTGCGACTATCGTGGGCCGCGATCCAATTTATGATTTAGCCGTCCTTTCTATTAATAGAGGCAATCAGCCAGTTATCGCACTGGGAGATACAACCTCTCTGAGTATCGGCGATCCTGTTATTGCATTCGGATCACCACTTGGATTGTCGCGCACCGTCACTTCGGGAATTGTCTCTTCCATGAATCGTCCAGTGGTAACTGGAAGCACGAATTCAGAATCTTATATTGATGCTATTCAAACTGATGCAGCAATTAACCCAGGAAACTCTGGCGGGCCATTGACCGATTCATCGGGTCGTTTGGTCGGAATCAACTCTGCGATTGCAAGCTTAGGAACGGGTTCATCCTCGGGAAGCATTGGGTTGGGTTTTGCAATTCCCTATAACGAAGCAAAACGAGTTTTGGAAGAAATTGTTGCCACTGGTAAATCAACTAGACCAATCTTGGGCTTCAATCCCGATGCAAGCTATACGGGAGTAGGCGCTCGCATTTATGCCATCACCCCAGATGGCCCTGCTGATAAAGCTGGAATCACAGTCGGTTCGATCATCACTGCTATCGAAGGCGTGAAAGTCGCCGATTACGTTGAGGCGATTGTTCGAATTCGTACCTATAACCCTGGTGCCACAATCAAAGTAACCGTTAAATCTCCAGCCGGAGATTTAAAGGTTTATTCGATAACTTTGGGCTCAGCACCTTCGTTGTAACGCAACCATTCGCAACTTAATCGTTGTCAAAATGAAAGATAGTTTTCTACCAAAACTGTCACAATTAGCCCATGACTAAAACCTGGTGGCGTGACGCGGCTATCTATCAAATTTATCCTCGCTCGTTTCAAGATACCAACGGAGACGGCGAGGGAGATTTAGCGGGCGTCATTGAAAGATTGCCTTTTTTAGCCGGCCTTGGCGTTGATGCCCTGTGGCTTAGCCCTTTCTACAAATCCCCTAATCGAGATGGCGGATACGATGTTTCCGATCCTCGCGATGTTGATCCACGATTTGGCTCACTTGTCGATGCGAAAGAGTTGATTTTAAAGACTCACGAGCACGGCATGAAGATCATTTTCGATATTGTCCCAAACCATTTCTCAAGTGATCATATTTGGTTTCAGGAAGCGCTGAAATCTAAGCCAGGCTCACCCTCACGCAATCGCTTCCACTTCTACGATGGCCGTGGCCCAGAAGGTAATGAGCCACCTAATAATTGGAATTCAGTATTTGGCGGCCCATCATGGAGTCGGGTTAAAGAAGCTGATGGATCGCTGGGCCAGTGGTACCTGCATTTATTCGACTCTTCACAACCTGACCTCAATTGGGAGAATCCAGAGGTAGCGGAAGATTTCGAAAAAACGCTCCGATTTTGGCTAGATCTTGGAATTGATGGCTTTCGAATTGATGTTGCCCATGGCCTAGCTAAGGATGCAATATCTCAAAATCATCCAGACCCCGAAGGTTTAACCAGAGCGCTGCGGCTAGATGTTGTTGATATGGAGAAGACGGTTCGAGAGAATCTATTAAAGGATATTCCGTTTTTTGATCGAGATGGAGTACACCAGATCTATCGGCAGTGGCGGAAGATTTTGGATTCCTACGAGGGCGATCGAATGAGCGTTGCTGAAATTCTGGTCTTTCCTACGATTCGAGGAACCAGATATGTAAGGCCAGATGAATTACATCAAATTTTCAACTTTGATTTCTTGGTGGCGCCTTGGGATGCAACGATGATCAAGGAGTCGATAGATCGAACTTTACGGGAAGTTGCCACTGTAGGAGCGCCCGCTACTTGGGTGCTGTGCAATCATGATTCTTCTCGAATCGTATCCAGGCTTGGCGATTCAGATAAGGCCAAGGCGCTATCAATGATTCTTCATGCACTCCCAGGTGGAATCTATATTTATCAAGGCGAAGAGCTTGGACTACCAGATGCGGATGTTCCTTCCGAATTTCGTCAGGACCCAGTCTTCTTTCGAAGTAATGGCAGCGACAACGGGCGCGATGGATGTCGGGTTCCATTGCCATGGCTATCGGCAGCAGAAAATTATGGGTTCTCGACCGGAAGCCCATGGTTGCCACAACCTAAAGCGTGGGCAGATTACGCCGTAGATGTGGAATCAGCTGACCCTAATAGTTTCTTGAATTTCTATAAAAAAAGTTTGGCGCTTCGTAAGAGCCATCCCGCTTTAGGCGGCGAAGATAGCATTCAATGGATTGAGTCACCCGAATCAGTTCTGCATTTTCAGCGCAGCTTAGGCTTGCAGATCATCGCCAATCTAGGTGCTGAAACCTATTCGCTAAATTTCACGAGTGAAGTCGAAATTTTGCATAGCTCTCGGGTGGAAATTGTGGTTCAGGATGGAGTTCTGAATGTTCCTTCGAATACAACGGTTTGGTTGCAGTTTTAAGATTTTCTTCGGTTTTGGAGAATTGCCCGAATAAATTCTGCGCTGGCCTTTGGGGTGCGGAATTGGGTTTCCAGGTCCACATGAACAATTCCAAATCGCTTCGTCCATCCTTCGGCCCATTCGATATTGTCCAGAAGTGACCAGGCGAAATAACCTTGCAAATTAGCGCCTTCATCTTTTGCATCTAGGGCTGCATTTATATGTTGAGAGAAATAGTCGATCCGATCTAGATCATTGATCTTCTCATCCACGTTGGCATCTGGGAATGCTCCGCCATTTTCGGTGATGAACAACGGGGTAATCGGAAAACTTTTTGCGGTAGCTTTGAGAGTTGCCTTCAAGCTACTTGCAGCGATCTCCCAACCCATCTCTGTTTGAGGCATCCTAGGTACAAAAGTAATTGGTGGCGTGCCTGGATAGGCATTATTTGAATCTCCGATAACTTCACCCTCGCCAGTGATCGCCGGTTTCCCAATGCGTTGCGGTGTGTAGTAATTGATTCCTAGCCAATCTATGGGGGTGGAAATTTCATTGAGCTCTGTTGGCTTAACAAAGGACCAATCCACAAAATTGCTAGTGCGATCTATGACATCTTGGGGGATTCCCCTGCCGCTGAGCGGATCCAACCACAGACGATTTTGAATTCCATCGATATGTCGGACCGCATCTGCGATTTCTGGATCTTCGCCAATAACTTCCGTGAGGTTTAGAACAATTCCCAACTCTTTCGCGCCGTGAGACCTGAGGACCTCGATGCTTCGGCCATGCGCAAGCAGGAGTCGGTAAGCGGCTTCAAATCCTTGGGCGGGATTTCCCGCACCTGGCGCGTGGACGGTGTCCGCATATCCCAGAAATGCCGAACACCATGGTTCGTTGAAAGTTGCCCAGCGTGAAATTCGGTCACTGAAGTTACTGGCCAAGATCTGCGTGTATTGGGCAAAGGTATCGGCGATCCCATCCCAGACCCAACCGCCTTTGGCGCCAAGTTCGCTGGGTAAGTCCCAGTGATAAATGGTGGCGTTAGGTTGAATATTTCGTTCAAGTAGTTCGTCGATTAATTGGTCATAGAAAGCCAAACCTTGCTTTGATACTTCGCCTTGACCACCAGGTTGAATGCGCGGCCAGGAGAAAGAAAACCTATAAGAATCCACCGAAAGCCACGAAAGTAGGTCGACATCTTCGCGCCACTTATTGATGTGATCGCAGGCAGGGTCGGCGGTTGCGCCATCCTTTATCTTTCCGGGCAGGCCAGCGAAATCATCCCAAATCGAAGCGCCGCGACTTTGGCTATTGCCTTCGATTTGCCACGAGGAAGTGGCTATACCGAAGATAAAGTCCTTTTCCAAACGGCGTGCAATATCGGCGGCAGCGCCTTCCATAAACATAGAGCCGCTTACTTAACTGAGCCGGCAAGCAGTCCGCGGACAAAATACTTCTGAAGTGAGAAGAAGACGGCCAGTGGAATTGCAATTGAAACGAAGGCACCCGCCGTCAAGAATTGCCACCCAGAACCATATTGACCAACCAAAGATGCCAATTTGGCATTGATTGGCGCGATTTCTTCAGTTCCAGAGGCAAATGTCAATGCGATGAGCAAGTCATTCCACACCCAGAGGAATTGGAAAATCGCGAAGGCGGCGATGGCTGGGATAGAAAGTGGAAGAACAATCTGACGGAACACCTTGAAGTGATTGGCACCGTCCATGTGAGCGGCCTCCATTAAATCCCGAGGCAAGGAGGAAATAAAATTATGCAATAAGTAAATCGCTAATGGGAGTGCGAACATTGTGTGTGGCAACCAAATTCCAGCAAAGTGCCCCGCGATTCCAAAGGCAGGAATTATGGTGATGTGCCCAATGTGCGCACCACCAGTGAATAATTGCAGCAAAGGAATCAATGACATTTGCAATGGAACAATCTGCAGTGCAAAAATGAAGAAGAAAAGAAAGTCACTTCCCTTGAATTTAATCCACGCCAGTGAGTAAGCAGCCAATGTGGCTACCGCAATCGGAATGATGACCGAAGGGATCGTTATTACGATTGAGTTAACTAGGTAAGGAAGTACACCATTGCCTAAGCTAAGGGCGCCGCCACCGAAAAGAACTTCGCGATAATTGGCAAAGGTGAAAGATGGATGAGTGAATACATGCCACCAGCCGGTGTTGTAGATATCGGTCTTAGAGCGAAATGAACTTACGAAAAGTCCAAAAGTGGGAACGGTCCAAGCGACCGTAATGATCCATACAACAATCGTGGCAAATCGAGTTGAATAAATGCGACGCCCGGGGGAATGGTTAGCTACCTTGCTCATCGGTGGGACCTTTCTAAGCGAAGGTTTCTCATGTTGTAGAAAAGGACCGGCAGGACGCACATAAAGAGCGCGATAGCCAGAGCCGACCCCTTTCCTTGGTTAAATTGAACGAAAACCTGCGCATACATTTCGTTGGCAATCACATTGGTTCCAAAATTTCCACCAGTCATAGTGCGCACGATGTCAAAGAGTTTGAGCGCCCCCACAACTTGGGTAGCTAGGACCACAATGAATGTTGAGCGAACCGATGGAAAGGTGATAAATCTAAATAACCGCCAACCGTAAGCACCATCCAGCGCAGATGCTTCGACTATATCGGCTGGAACTGCCTTGATAGCTGCCGAAAGAATCACCATGGAGAAACCGGTTTGCACCCATACGAAAATGATCATCAAAAGAAAGGTGTTGAGCGGTTTTACCAAGAGCCAGTTTTGTGGCTGTCCACCAAATAATTTAACGATCGCGCTGAGCAAGCCGACCTGTGGTTGGTTACGAGTTGAGTAGTTATAGACGAAGCGCCAAATAATGGAAGCGCCGACAAAAGAGATAGCCATCGGCATAAAAATCAACGCTTTAGGAATCGATTCATTTCTCATTCGATCCATAAGTACCGCTAGGCCTAGACCAATACCGGTGGTCACTACGGGTACCACTAAAATCCAAAGCAAAGTGTTAAAAAGAACTAAGTGAATATCGGGATCGGTAAATATCCATTTGTAATTGGCCAATCCAACCCATTTTTGCGAAGTATCGTTTTTGAAACTGAACATGATGGTTTGAAAAGTAGGGACTATGAGACCGGCTCCCAAAAGCAGAACTGCCGGGCCGAGAAAGACTATGTTCGCAATGGGTTTGGACTTTTTGCCATTGGCTTTTCCTGCGATAAAAAATATGGCGCTCATTATTGCTAGAAAGCCAAAGACGGCAATTAATACCTGCCCGAACTTTGGCGCATTATCACTAATGAAAGTTCCCATAGTGCGCCTTTCTAAGTGACGAATGAAGGAAAAGAAGAAGAATTATGAAAAGAGTTTCGGGGAATGGAAAGAATTAACTTTCCAAACCCCGAACTCTCCGATCTTTACGACTTGGATTGCTTACTAATTACTTAGCAGGCCAAGCTGCATCGATAGCCTTTACAACATCTGCAACAGACTTTCCTTCACCAAACCATGCGGTGAATTCAGTCCACTCCTTGCCGGCACCAACTGCTGCTGGCATTGCATCCGATGCATCGAACACGAAGGTTGACTTTGGATTTGCAAGGTATTGGGCAGATAGGCGATCGATTGGATCCTTGTATGCAGCTAGTGGAACACCACTATTTGCAGAGACCCAGTGATCAAGGTTTACGCGAGAAGTTGCATAAGTTGCTGAAGCCAAGAAGGCCTGAACTTGTTGTACTTCTGGACGTGCTGAGAATGCGGTGGTGAATTCGCCGCCGCCTTCTACTGGAGTTGTTACTGCAGGATTAATTCCTGGAAGGTAGAAGGCAAAGACGTCACCGGTTGGGGAAACGTTTGTGCCAGCAGGGAATTGGCTTCCGTAGAACGATGCTTGTTGCAACATGTTGCAACCACCGGATGGAATGCCTTGTCCTGCATCCTGGAATGAGGTTGTAGCAATGGCCTTAGGATCTCCAACCCACTTTGGATTTTGCATCCAGCCAGCGACGGTATTCATTGCTGCAACGATCTTTGGATCTGAGAACTTGATCTTATGAGAGATCCAGTCGTTGTAAATCTTCTGTCCGTACATACGAACTACAACTTCTTCTAACCAGTCAGTTGCTGGCCAGCCGGTTGCGCCGCCGGAACCGATACCACCACAGAATGCTGTTTGACCAGCAGCAGCCATCTTGTCTGCAAGTGCAGTCATTTCAGTCCATGTTGTTGGAACGGTGTAGCCATTCTTCTTGAATTGTGTTGGTGAGTACCAAACAAGCGACTTCATGTTTGAGCCGAGAGGTGCGGCATAGAACTTGCCGTTGACCGAACCAAGAGCCTTCCATGATGGGCTGTAGTACTTGTTGACGTTAGCAATTACACCAGCTGGGGCAGGCTTTACCTTGCCAGTTGCAACCATGGCTGCAAGCAGACCAGGTTGTGGAATAAGGGCTAGATCTGGAGCATTTCCACCTTTGACGCGAACTGGAAGAAGCGCTTCGAATTGGTTAGATCCTTCAATTTTGATCTTGACGCCTGTGCAAGATTCAAAATCCTTCCAGGCTGCCTTCATTGTTCCAAGCTCTGGCTCAAGAATTGAGGTAAAGATTGTTACGGTCTTGCCCTTGAGGCCGTGGTAACCGGCGAATGGATCACAGTTAGCAGCAGCAGATGCTGAACCTACTGATGTGACCATTGTTGCAACAAGAGAAAGCACGGCAACACCGGCAGCGGTGAGCAAACTCTTTCTACGAATCGACATATGTTTATTCCTTCGAGGGGTAAGCGGTCCGAGCTTCCTGTAAAGCTCGATACCCGCTAGGCGAAGTCTCAGGACAAGCGCACAAAAGTGCAAGCAAAAATGGCACTTTCTATACAAAAAGTTTATAACAATCTTATAACAGGACCCTCAAAAACCCCTTAATGAAAGCGCTTTCATCATAATTCCCGTTTGTATGCACGAGTTATTTGATCTGCATGGTCATAAGGGTGGGCGACATAACTATTGAACCAATTAGCCAATGTGTACTGACCAATCTCTGAATGCACTCCAGTCTTCTTCAAATCTGCTTCGGTAATTCGCGGCAATATTTCCGCTGATGCCATTCTTACTGACATAAAAAGTGTGTAAGAGCGGTCGATCGGAAGAACTTCATAACCAAGAGTCGAATTAGTTGCCCAGGCCCCTTCGTCGTAACCGGAGAGAAGTGTTCCATTCTCTTCGCCCAGTAATCGTCGTAACCGGATGTAGGAATTGGTTTCGCTATCAGCGAGGTGATGCATAATCTGGCGCGGGCTCCAGCCTTCCGGATGTTTTGCATCAATATCTAGTCCTTCGTAGTCACCAATCGCATCGATTACTACTTGTGTTCCAAGTTCATACTTGGCAATCAATTCTGGTAGATCTTTCATATCCATTTTTTAACCTCCTAGGTACGAGTTCGGTAACTTTATTCGTGCGAAATTAGAAGCGGTCCCTGATTGCCCAAAGATCGGGAAAAGTTGGATGGAACAAGGTAGAACTCAAATATCCCACGCCAGATGAACCACCTGTCCCAACTTTGTGTCCGATAGTTCGTTCCACCATTTTGACGTGGCGGTAGCGCCATTCTTGCAAGCCTTCGTCAATATCGACTAAGCGCTCACAGATCATTGAGCTTTCTGGATCATTGCGATGCACTCTGAGAAGAATTTCTTGAATCTCTGGGTTGGCCTGGTAAGCCACGTTGAAATCCCGTTCCAAGTATTTAGTTGGGATTTCATAGCCGCGGCAGGATAGATATTTTAAAGTGGAATCCCAGACCGACCGAGCACTGGTGATCTCCTTAATCCGTTCTTGGGCTTGCAAAGACAGATGCCCAGCCATCTTCGAATCCCTGCGACCAAAGAGCGCTTCAACTTCTCGAAACTGTGCCGACTGGAAACCACTGGAAGAGGAAAGCCGGCCTCTAAAGGAATTGAATTGAAGTGGCGTCATCGTTTCCAAAATATCGATCTGCGAAACGCATACTTTCAATATGGTGCGAATTCGGCCCAACAAACCCAACGAATAAAAGGTATTTCCGCTCTCTAATGAGCGCTGCGCGGCTTGAATTTCGTGAATAACCTGCTTGAACCAAAGTTCGTAGGTTTGGTGAATAACAATGAAAAGTAGCTCGTCATGCTCAGGGCCATCTGAAAGCGGGCGCTGTAGCGTCAGTAGTTCATCAACTGCTAGATAAGAGGAGTAAGTAAGTGCTGGATCTTGTGAATTGCTCATGTTACGCGCGACCCTTCGACCGATACTTTCTCGTACTGCCTGGTCGAAACCAAATCTCGAAGCCGTTGGAATCCATCCCATACTTCAACGTAACTTGTCGGAAGTGGGGCTATCGCAAGGCGAATTGAGTTAGGGGCTCGATAATCGGGGATCACATTGGCGAATTGCCTTAGTGCAACTGCAATTCGTTTTGCCTCAGGGTGAATCAGGGAAATGTGGCCGCCTCGCTCCGACGGATTTCGAGAGGTATTTAAAGTGAATCCAAGATCGGCCAACCAGGCATCATAAAGATCAATCATCATCGCCGTACCCTGTGCCGACTTATGTGCAATTGCTTCGATGCTGGCTTCTTCGATCATTCCAAAGGCGCACTGAATCGAACGCAATCCCACGATGGAAGGACTGGCGATTTGGAATCCTCGGATCGAATTGCTCTTTTCAAATATCGCACCCATTTCAAATTGATCTGCCTGGGCAAACCAACCTTGAATTGGAACCTGCAATAAAGATTGAACGCTTTTATTGACATAGAACCATGCTGGAGCTCCAGGACCAGAATTTCCATATTTATAAGTACAGCCGACGGCAAGATCAACCCCGTTGGCATCGAAGTCCATTTCGATGGCACCTACTGCATGACTTGCATCCCAGATAGTTAGGGCGCCGTAGGATCTGGCCAGATCGGTAATTGCTTTGATATCAGTACGTGCACCGGACCGGTATTGGATTACTTCAAAGGTTACGAAAGCAACATCATCAGAGAGATATGGTTGCAAAATTTCTGGAGTAATCCGTTCATATTCTGCACCTCCCGCTGATTCGTTATCTATCGTGATCAGATTAAGTCCAAATCTTTCGGCAAGACCTTGCAGGATATAGCGGTCGGTTGGAAAGTTTGCGGCGTCGGTAATAATCGTTTTACGACCCGGTCGGGCAGCTAATGCGGCGCCAACAAGTTGAAAGAAATTTACTGAAGTTGTATCGCACGCCAATACTTGACCCTCAGCGGCTCCCAAAGTTGCTCGGCCAATCAGATCGCCAGTTCGTTGTGCCTCATCAATCCAATGGCTCCAACCTTCAACAGCCTGCGCTCCCCATTCTTTGATAAGAAAATCATTTACAACTTCAATGGTCTTCTTTGGTAAACGCCCAAGCGAATTGCCATCCAAGTAACAAATGTTGGGATCGGCGATGACAAACTGATCCCGAAATCTTGCAAGCGGGTCATTGGCATCCAGTTCGAGCGCAAAAGCGCGGTCGGTAACGGTCATTAACCCACTCTACCAATAGTGAAATACGCTAGCCCCATGGCCTCTAGAAACCTTCTCAACCTTGAAACAGTCTCTAAGGCCTTTGATATCAAGCCATTGCTCACCAAGGTATCGCTGGGAATAAACGAAGGCGAACGCATCGGAATTGTTGGTCGAAACGGTGGCGGTAAGAGCACTCTCCTCAAAGTGATGGCCGGGATTGAGCCAGTAGATTCCGGGCGAGTAGCTAAAGCCGGCAACGTTCGGGTGGGGATTTTGAGTCAGGTGGACCATGCCAAACCCGGAGCATTGATTAGGGACGTAGTCCTTGGCGAAAAGGCCACTCACGAATGGGCCAGCGATGGCGCGATTCGCGAAATCTTTACCGGCCTATTTGGCGGCTTCACCGATGATCTCTTGGATCGGCCCTTTGCCTCTCTTTCGGGTGGGGAGCGCCGCCGAGTCAATTTGGCGAAGTTGCTCATCGATGACCTGGATTTGCTGCTCTTGGATGAACCAACAAATCACCTTGATGTTGAAGGGGTTGCTTGGTTGGCTAGCCATTTAATTGCTAGAACTAAATTAGCTGTCGTTGTCATTACCCACGATCGCTGGTTTTTAGATGAAGTATCCGAGCAGATCTGGGAAGTAGTGGATGGGGAAGTCCTCACCTACGAAGGTGGTTACTCAGCTTTTATTCTCTCCAAGGCCGAACGACAACGTCAGCAATCGGTCGAAGATGGCAAGCGAAATATGTTGATTCGAAAAGAATTGGCTTGGCTTCGTCGAGGTGCACCAGCACGTACCGCGAAACCGAAATTTAGAATCGAAGCGGCCAATACTTTGATCGCCAATGAGCCACCACCTCGAAACGAAAGCGAGCTCCTCAACTTCGCCGCCAATCGTTTGGGAAATACTGTTATTGAAATGCATCAGGCATCTATCCGCGCGGGCGAAAAACCAATCTTGGATGATGTCTATTGGAATATAGGACCTGGGGATCGAATCGGAATCGTGGGCATTAATGGCTCTGGTAAAACAACGCTTATGCGTGCGCTCCTTGGACACATCAAGCCAACTTCGGGGAAGATCGTCACTGGAATCACGGTTAAACCCGCCTTTCTTTCGCAGCACTTGGAGGAACTAGATCCAGAGTGGCGAGTCTTAGAGGCGGTCGAACGAGTAGCACACCATGTGCAACTCGGAAATGGAAAAGAGTTATCGGCCAGTCAGCTCTGCGAAAAGTTGGGTTTTAACACCGATTCCCAATGGACCCCAGTGGGAGATCTTTCGGGAGGTGAACGTCGCCGATTGCAATTGACTCGGTTATTGATGGATAGCCCTAACGTTCTGCTGCTCGATGAACCCACTAATGATTTCGATGTCGAAACTTTGACAGCACTGGAAGACCTACTTGATTCCTACGGCGGCACCATGTTGGTTATTTCGCACGACAGATACTTCCTGGAACGAACTTGCGACACTTTTGTAGGTCTCTTAGGTGATGGAAAAATGCGCGATCTGCCTAAGGGAGTGGATCAATATTTGGAATTGCGGAAGGAAGCGCTCGCTGGTCAAAAGAGCGTTAGTGCCGTTTCATCTAAATCCGGAGCGGCTCGTTCGCGCGAATTAAAGAAGGATCTGGCGCGCTTGGAAAAACAGCTAGAAAAAGCGCAAATTGAGGAAGCCGACCTGCGATCTTCACAAGAGGAGAACGGGAACGATCACGAAAAACTGATCGACATTATGAAGAATTTAGCGAAGGTCCACGCGCGGATTTTAGAGATTGAAGAAGAATGGCTGCGGGCAAGTGCACAGTTAGAGGAGATCAGCGATTAATTCCAAAATTTCTCATACGCGGCTAGAAATTATGGCGGCCGCTACTGGCGTACTTATCGCAATTCAGGCACGATCAAATGGTCAGTTATCCCACCTTATTAATAATTCAGTGGAAGCGGCGTTAATTTCCTTCTCTTCTGGGCTATTCATTATCACCATCATCGCCTTCTTTTCACCTTCGATGAAAAAAGGGATAAAGGAGTTACGCACTGCTGTAGAACAAAATCAGATTCCCAAATGGACACTACTTGCTGGCGCCTTGGGCGGAACGGTAATTGGGATGCAGACCCACGTACTTCCACTCATTGGGGTGGCCGTTTATTCTGTTGGCACGATTTCGGGACAAACCATGATTTCGCTATTAGTTGATCGGATTGGATTAACTGGTGGGGGGAAAAAAGAGATTTCACCTCGTCGAATAGTTGCAGCGGTAACCACAATATTGGCAGTGGTCATTTCGGTTTTAGATCGGCTGACTGTTTCTCATTTTCAAATTTTCGCCGTCGTTCTTTCCATTATCAGTGGCTGTTTAATAGGAGTGCAACGCGCGCTCAATGGTCGGATAAATCAATATTCGCGTCAAAACTTCACTACCTCGCTTCTGAATTTCATTATGGGCGCTGGCGCGCTATTTCTGATTCTTATCTTCACAATGACAGTTAGACATGAAAAGGTCTATCCATTGCCATCAGGACCTTGGTGGATTTATCTAGGGGGAGTCACTGGCGTTATTTATATCGCCTTCTCAGCGACAGTTGTTCAACATCTAGGAGTTCTGACATTCACGCTCTTTAGCGTGGGTGGACAACTGCTTGGTTCTTTGGTGATCGATTTAGTTTCACCAATATCTGGCGTGCATGTTACGGGCTACCTAGTTGCTGGCATCTTGATGACTTACATTGGCGTGATTGTCGGTGGTCAGTCCCGACTCTTTCGGCGGAAGTTGAAATAACCGGACACTAATGAGCCGCAAATGAAAAAGATGGCCAAGCCATAAGAAATACTTTTTACCCAAGATATTGATCCGGAGTAATAACCAGCCAAGGTAATCCCCGTGCCCCACAGGAGCGCCCCAAGAGCGTTGGCAGAGAGAAATCGGTAGTAATTCATAGAAGAAATTCCAGCGATTGGTGGCACGAAGGTGCGAACCCAAGGAATGTAACGAGCAATGACCACGGACCACCATCCGTACGTGCCATAGAAATCTTCAGACCTGGTTATTAACTTCGCTAATTTCGGACGTTTCTGGAGGTATGGCCGGCCGTAGTGGCGGCCGAAAATATAGCCAATTTGATCTCCGATAAATGCCGCAACAAAGACTACGGCAACCAAGATGACAACATTGATATTGCTCCGAGAAGCGGCCACTAAACCAGCGCTAAACAAAAGTGAATCACCTGGAAAGAAGAAGCCGACCAATAAGCCAGTTTCAACAAAGATCACTACGCCGGCGATTGCATAGAAAAGAAATGGTGCCAGTGGCGTTAGTTGAGTGCTGAATGATGCAGCAAGAACGTGATACTGGCCCACTGTGATTAAACGGATCGCTTTACGGCAGCTGCAACTTTCGTGACAACTCGTTGATCAAAAACGCTAGGGACAATGAAGTTTGCGTTCAATTGTTCGTCGGTAACGCATTCGGCAATAGCTTCGGCAGCGGCAACGAGCATCGAATCATGAATCTTGGTGATTCGGCCATCAAGCAGTCCGCGAAATATTCCAGGAAATGCCAAGACGTTATTAATTTGATTAGGTTGGTCGCTTCGACCGGTTGCCACAACGGTGGCATATTTTCTAGCAATAACTGGATCAATTTCTGGATCAGGGTTTGCCAACGCAAAGATGATAGATCCCTTTGCCATGCTGGCAACATCGCTTTCTTTCAGCACATTCGGAGCACTAACACCGATGAAAACATCGGCACCATCCATTGCTTCCGAGATGGTTCCTTCAAAGCCAGCTGGATAACAATTGTCAACGAACCAAGTTCGCATCGAGTCATCGCCCTCTTTATGCTCTGAAACCAAGCCATCTTTATCAAAACCGATAATTTGCTTTGCCCCGCTGGCTACGAGAAGGCGAGCAATAGCGGTTCCAGCTGCTCCGGCACCACTCATAACAATCCGAGCAGCCGACAAATCCTTCTTAACCAACTTCAAGGCATTCTTTAATGCGGCTAGTACAACAATCGCAGTTCCATGCTGATCATCGTGAAAAACTGGGATATCCAGCAGGTCGCGAAGACGTCGCTCAATTTCAAAACAGCGGGGCGCGGAAATATCTTCAAGATTGATCCCGCCATAGACAGGGGCAATGATTTGGACGGTTCGAACGATCTCATCTACATCTTGTGTATCAAGACAGACTGGCCAGGCGTCAACATCTGCAAAACGCTTAAATAAGGCGGCTTTACCTTCCATTACCGGGAGGGCAGCGGCTGGGCCAATGTTTCCTAAACCCAGAACTGCCGAACCATCAGTTACCACGGCAACCGTATTTCGCTTGATCGTCAAACGACGGGCATCAGATGGATCTTTCGCAATTGCCATACTAATCCGAGCAACCCCAGGGGTGTAAGCGCGAGAGAGATCATCTCTAGTTTTGAGTGGCACTTTAGATTGAACTTCAATCTTTCCACCCAGGTGCAATAAGAAGGTGCGATCGCTAACCGCACGAACATTCAAATCTGGATGAAGTTCGATAGATGCCGTGATTCTTTCGGCATGTTCTGCATCTATGGCATCGCAGGTGACATCGATGACCACGTGATCGATAAACGATTCAACTACATCCAGGGCGGTGATGCTGGCCCCCGCTGCGGTTATTGCGCTGGTTACCTCAGCGACTGGTTGTGCTGAAGGTGGTCCATCTACACGAATTGTTATTGCGTAGCCGGGACTGGTTGATGCCATCTATACAACTCCATACAAGCGATCGCCGGCGTCGCCCAAACCTGGGACGATATATCCGTGTTCATTTAATTTTTCATCTAGCGCGCCAGTCACAATTGTGATTGGTGCTTCGGTGTGAGCAAAAGCTTTTTCAACTGCCGCAATACCTTCAGGAGCGGCAAGGATGGTAATCGCCGTGATATCCCGTGCACCCTTTTCGAAGAGGTAATTAATCGCAGCGATCAAGGTGCCACCAGTAGCCAACATTGGGTCCAAGATGTAGCACTGTCGACCAGTGAGATCTTCCGGCAATCGATTTGCATAGGTAGATGCCTGAAGTGTGACTTCGTCACGTACCATGCCAAGAAATCCAACTTCTGCGGTAGGAATAAGTCGAGTCATTCCCTCCAACATGCCAAGGCCAGCGCGAAGAATTGGAACTACAACTGGCCGAGGTTTGGCAAGAACTTTACCTTCAGTCATCGCAACCGGAGTCTTAACCGTGACCGGCACCACATGGACATCGCGAGTTGCTTCATAGGCCAGCAAAGTCACAATTTCCTCAGTCAACCTTCGAAAAGTTGGCGAATCGGTTCGCTCATCCCGCAAAACCGTCAATTTATGAGTTAAAAGTGGGTGATCCACTACATGAATTTTCACCTTGCCCACTTTACTCACACTCAGAGACCTTGTCGCACCTACCTAATTGGTGTCACTATAAACACCTTGGGTTGGACCCAAGGGAACGACCTGATCGCAAAGCGAGGCGTGCCATGGCCGAAGATTTTGGAGTTATTGCTTGGCATGAAGATGGACGCTGGAATGTGGCCATGCTGGATGAAACTCGTGACATTGGTTACTTGATAGATCGTTTAAAATCCCAACAAACCAATGGTGGTTCTATCGCGCTTATTTCTATTGATGAAGATTTCTTTATCGTCGCGCGGGCACTAGGAACCAATATGCAGATGATGATCAGTGACGTTACCTATGCAACAGATTATGAAGTCGCAGCAGAGCTCGTCGAAATAATAGACATTCCGTTTCCGGAAGAGGACGACGATTCACAACCGGGCGGCGACATAGATCTCTTGGCTGACCTTGGAATGAATGCAATGGAATTGGAAGCGCTCTGCGATGATCCGGAACTTTTCCCTGACGAACAGATTGATGCAATCGCTGCTCGACTAGGGTTTGGTGATGAATTTGTTGAATTGTATGAACTGCCATAAGGATTCTTGATTGACTATTAATTATGAAAGCTTCATGGTTAAAGCAATCGAAATAGCAACAGAGGCACTTCAATCTACTGATGTGCCGATTGGCGCCATTGTTTTAAATGCACAAGGCCAAATTGTTGGCGTAGGCAGAAATCGTCGACTGCTCGATAACGATCCCACCGCACACGCAGAAATTGTGGCCCTTCGCGAAGCCGCCCAAGCGAGCCAAAATTGGCGATTGGATAATCACACTTTGGTCGTCACTTTAGAACCTTGTGCAATGTGCGCCGGTGCAATCTCACAGGCTCGAATAAAGACTTTGGTTTTCGGGGCATGGGATGAAAAGGCTGGGGCGGTGGGTTCGGTTTGGGATGTCGTTCGCGATCCTCGGGCTTTATATAAGGTGGAGGTCATTGCAGGATTGATGGAATCCGAATGCGCCGCCTTATTAACTGACTTTTTCAGCGAGTTTCGCAACTGAATTGTGCCTAAGGTATCGTCACCCATGGTGGCGTGTCCGAGCGGCCTAAGGAGCACGCCTCGAAAGCGTGTGTGGAAGAAATTCCACCGTGGGTTCAAATCCCACCGCCACCGCCAGTTCTTCCAATGACTGAGAGAACGTATCTATTGAGTTCGTTCCCACATCTCAAATGACCACAAATCAATTTCATCTAAATTGAGGACATCCATTTGGTTGGCGGCCAAGATGTCGGCAATCTGGGCTCTGTGCTCGGATGCGTGGTGCACGGCTTGGACCAATATTGTGGAAGTTAAGAATTCAACCTCGACTCCGTAACGGAGAAATTTATGACCTTCATCCGGAAAATTTACTAATTCCAAGAGTTGAGCATCGCGTTCCTTACAGGTAGAAATCAAACCCTGAATACCATTCGCCGTTGCCGGAGCTGGAAATTCTTCCGGTGGCGATTGATTCTTAACGCGGGAAATCAATCTTCCTTCAGCAGTGATGATGTGATGAGCAATTTTCCCCACGGTCCAATCTGGATTCCGGGCCGAAAAGTTAATCGCTTCATCGGGAAGATGGCTCAGGATTTCTAACATTCGCCCGTTTGCCCAGGCCATGTGTTTGAAAGATCTTTGAACTAGTGGATTTTGCATGATGACTCCAATCTCATTGAACTAACTTATCTCCTTGCGTTATGGAGATGGACGTAACTGGCGCGGTTAGGCGATACCAGTTGTAATGAATGGAAAGTTGTTCTGGCGGCGGGATTTTTTCTGAACGCAAACTAAATTCAACCAGTCCATTTAGGTGACTTGGTAATTCAAATTCAAATGAATAGAAGGAATGGTTTACGGTTCCCACAAAGTACCCAGCACAGTAGAGATTGAGTTGAAAATCCTTTTTCCAGGCCCAGAAGAATTCATCTAAAACTACTCGAATCGAATATCTGCTTTCCTTCTCAAGACGTGCAATCCAACGGCTCTCGACATTCCTGGCCCAGCGGAAATATTGTCCTGGGTATTTATGATGCCAACCCAAACCCATGGTGGCATTTTCATTAGAAAAAATGTCATTCGATTCAATGGCAAGGTACGAATTTGGGTTAGAGAAACTACGCAAAAACTTCAAAAGAAATCTTTCATGAGCGGGGTTCAGCCCCAAGAAGAGCCAAAGTTTGTAAATGGCTCGATACCTAATGGCTTTGTGTTCTATGAATCGATCTTGAATTGGCATGATCGTGTGCGCTCTCCCGCCAACATGCGAAGAAACCTCCGAGAACTTAGCCATCATCTCATTCCACACTGAGGATAGATCTGAGCCAAGGGCGTGATCGATACTTTTGAGTAATTCCTGAACCAGATTTATAGCTCCGACCAATTTAGCGATTTCGAAGATTACAACCGGATCAGATTTGGTATACAACATATGGAAATCAAAGATTCCGCTGTACAACGGACCGCCATCGATAAAATGATGGCAGGCAATTTGGACCGTTGTAACCTCGGCGATCAACTCTCGGTATTGGCCAAAATTCGGGCTAGAAACCAGGGTGGAGTATTTATCAACTATTTCCTGATTCTGATTTAAATCCAGATGGTCGAAGATCCGCCAGTGAAGATCTAGGTCCGACTGATCTTGGTTCATGAAATTCCATGAACCGCGCAGGCCTACCAACTTGTCGAAAAATTCATCATGACTTACATCTAATTGGGCTTGGTATCCGTGTGAATTAAGGATTTCCACGACACCTGGAAGATCCTTGCTTTCTACATAGAAATCAAAGTCACCGACGGGCCGAAGTCCAAGGGAATAATCTCTAACGGATATTCCAAAGCTCTTCAACGGGGCGATCTTGAAGCGATCGGTAATTTCTCTCAGAATTTCCTGGGTCTGTTGAAATCGAAAATTGTTGGCTAACCAATTGTGACGATAAATACCGCGGAGGTAATTCTCTTCAATTCCGGCTTGGGAGAGGTTTTTGTAAATGTATCCGGCGGCCCAAGAGAGGACGTGGGGGGCATCTTTGTAATCTTGGAAACCTGATCGCCATTGATTCCATGCGATGAGTGCCAATTCCGGCTTTCCGAGCGCAGCAATTATTAGTTGATTCTCCCTCTCATCCATTGGTGTCACCCGTTGGATCACGATGGATTTCATTTCTCAGAATGCTAAATAAGGCCGAACGCGCAGCGTCCTTGTGAACGACTCCAGAGTTGCTCTCATGGATGCGGCGATAAAGAGCGATGTGATTATCCTCCAGAACTTTCATGCCAGCCCGCTCACTTCTGAGCCACCAATCAACTATGGCGTGATGAGTAAGTGATTCATCAAAGATTCCTACTTCATTAAAAAAGGATTTTCGAAAGAACGCCGCCGCAAGAACTCTGGCACTTCCCATATTTATTCTCTGCTCGGCAACGTTGGAATCCCCGGTAAAATTCACAACTTGCGAGTAAATCGCTGAATAGTCGGGATTGCTCTTTAATATTTCATATTGCAATTTCGATTTCTCTTTGTCCCACATATCGTCATGATCTAAGAATGCGACGAACTCCGATGTGGCGGCCGCTACTCCTACATTTAATCCCGCAGACTGACCCCTAGTGGATGTGTGCAAGATGCGAATCTCCGGGAATACAGATCTTGCTATTGCGATGGTTGCATCCTCACTATGGTCATCTACCAAAATGATTTCCGCAGGTAAAAAACTCTGTTCCAGGATAGATTCCAAGGCTTGGGAAATGTAGTTGGCACCATTATGAACCGGAAGAATTGCAGAATAATTTTCCATCATTCTTCACCTTGGGGAAAAATCGTCAGGAGTTGAGTCCAGTTTTCTTCCACATCGGAAACCAATTGCCATTCGTAGCATTGGCTCTTGGAAAGAGTAGACATGAGCGACCTCAGCGTTCCAGCCCCAGACCCTAAAGTTTCCGAGGAACTGTCTATGAGGATCTTTTTGATCGCGATCATGGTGGCCAACTTGGTCAAGAGCGAAACTTGTGTCACGGAAGGAAAGAGTAAGTAATCCGCGGACATTTTCGGTAAAAATCGTGAGCCGAGTGCCGAAAGGTTGAGTGTTGATTTACTCCCGACAATTTCTGGCGTTGCGTTCAGATATTGATGCAATTCTGCAGGCAGTTCCTCTTTCAATTTCATTTTGGTGTAGATGGGGTAGGCAGTGCCACCAATGAGCAAGATTGCATCATCTGCCAAAATGGGTGAACCGGCGGCTAACGCTCGGTGCGTTATCACTGATTTACCGCTTCCAGATGGGCCAGAAAGAAGCACCCCGAAACCTTGAAAGTCGAAGGCAGCTCCATGAAGAATCTGCCCGTGATCGGCCTGAATAATCCAGGAGAGCAGCGCACGAAAAGGAGTAATCAACGGCTCAGGTTGACTTCGCAATAGTGGACTTAACCAAACAGCACCTTCTCTGGTGCTTGTATTAAATACATAGATAAATAACCCAGAAGGATCACACGCGACCCGAAAATCTTCGAATTCAGATTCACTGGGGTGCAGGCGCTGAATTGAGTGATATCCAGGAATTTCCTCAAGCGAAGTCACGGATTCGCTACTCCATAAATAGATATGTTCTGTTGGGATATCTGTTGAAGGCAGAAGTGCTGAATTAATGAGTTCTATGCCTGGCAAATTGGGTTGAGAGATCAACGCAACACTTCTTACGCCTAAGCGAGAATGAAATACAATCGGGGTCTTTGTTGTGGAATGAATTGCCTGAGCCAGGAATGCCTGGCAAAAATCAGAAATACTAGATTGAGGCATCGGTTGGAAGCGGCCAATTTATCAACGAGGCATCGTGTACGGGGTCAACCATAATTAAATCCTGAAGGTTTCCGAAGGTCATTAGCGAAACGGCAAAGACCTTTCGATCAAAATCTTTCAGCAGTTGAATTGGACCCGATTTAGTATTTGTTGCTTCTACTGATCTTATTAAACCCTCCGCTAAACATTGCGAAATAAAGGAATCAATTTCCTTTTGATCTATTTCAATGCCTGACCATTCCTGAGCCAACACTTGATGCCAATCAGAGATGGGAACAATTTCAACGATCAAACTCCATAGATCGGCTGCAGCACCACTGAGACTAAAATATTTTCCGGACTTAAATGAAATGACGATTACTTCTCCGTTGAGTCGCTCCCACTCTAGTTCTCCGGCACAAATTTCATAAGCAATAGGAGTAGTAGTCACCAAATTGTCCCTTTCAATAATGCGAGTTGGTAGAGGCTATCAACTTTCGCAGCGAATTCCTTTATGCCATACATACGTTGGAAACGTAAATATCCGGCTTCACCCAACTCCTCTGCCAATTTCGGATTTGTGATGATTTTCGCAACCGCTTCAATTAAACCTGGTTCGTCATTGAGTTCACGTGAGTAGCCGTTGACTCCATCTTCAACAGTTTCTACTAGCCCACCAATCTTTGTGGCAACTACAGGAGTCTTACAGGCGCCAGCTTCGGCTACTACTAGGCCAAACCCTTCTTCCGATTCGGAAGGAACCAGTAAAACGGTAGCGGTTCTGATCTTTTGCAGAACAACGTCTCGATCTAGTAATCCGTAGAAGGAGACTCGCGAATCAAGGCTCCGTGCTGTTGTTTCAACTTTCAAATGCGACAGGGTGGGCCCGGCTCCAATGAATTCCAGGCGACAATCGATCCCGGATTTCAAAAGACCTTCCAGAATATTAAATGCCCTATTGAACCCTTTGGAGGGCACACATCGACCAACGCACAAAATGATATTGGTGTGATCTTTTGAAAGATTTAGCGTTTCTTCGGAAACTTCAGGAATTCCATTTGGAACGACAATCGCATTACTTTCCTTTCCAATCGCGCGATCTAACGCATCCTTAGCTGCTTGCGAAACGGCAATGAAGTTGGTCAGGTTCTTGAAGTTATTTATGAGGTCATCTGGAAATGCAGAGGTAATCATGATGTGCAGATGTTGAATTAATGGAATCCCAAGGCTTCGTGCCACGGATATAACTGGCAAGGAGGCCTCGCTGTAGTCATGAAGGTGAATGACATCTGGCTTTTCGGTGAGCAAAAGATTTCGATAAAGTGAGAATATCTCCACAATTTCCGAAGGTTTGTAGACCGGCTTGGGAAGGAGTGGATTGGTGGGTTTTTGCATCAAGACTTTCATAGGAATGACTCTGGTGCCATCAATGCTGAATTGTGAGTCGAAAATGTGGGAGCGATCAGGAAAGGCGATCAGTAATTCGTTTATGCCCAAATTCTTTTCATACAACGCCAAATTACGGAGTAAGACTTCTATCCCACCGGTAAATGGGTAGGCGTTTGGGGCAACATGGAGAATCTTCAAATTGACCCTACCTTTGGGAAGAATGCATTCGCTTGCAAGAATTTGGGGTTGTTCTTAAACCTTTCATTGATCATATAAATATATTTTCGAAATTGAGTGTCACTTCCATCTAATTGATGGCGGTAATCCAAAAAGAAATTGATTACCTGATGAAATTCTTCTTTCGCCTGCGATTTGTCATAAGAGGTGCCAGATGGGTGTAAAAGTGGCATTGCCACGTCTCGAATAATGTACTTCTGATGATGAATCGCCAATAAGCACCAGATCCAATCCAATCCCCATCCAACTGTAAACCGTGCGTTTTGCGCATCTAGATATGCAAAGAAGTTCTTCAACTCTTGCACAATCGTCGGATGTAGTGAAAAAACGAGCCCATCGGTCATGCAAGCGATATCCAAATCCGCGCTCTCTAAATCTGCGGTTAAGTGGACGAACTCTCGAGGGTATCCTTCCGAGGTTAAATAAGGGGCGTAAACAAAAGGGTCAAGCGCAGTTATGACTTGAGTTAATCGCTGAATATATGAACCCCAATTCGAAGAGCTCACATCACCGGAAATATAAGTAAAAAAGTAGTCGCCTTCAGGACAGGACCGGACTGCCTTCTTTACTTGTTCGATAAATATGTTTGGGGAAGAGATATCCGTTCCAATCGCCCTCTTTAAACTGGAATTTATCGTGATTACGTCTATCCCAGAAGTGGCGAGGGCATCGATGGTTTGCGAAGCGGTCAGAAGAGAGCTGTCCCATAGAGCGATCGCTACGTGATGCTTCATTTTTGAGCTCCTGACAATTTCCATAAGTCTAACTCTTAGAATTTCGCACACGTCGAGCGCTAACCTTAGTTCGTGCCCGTATCCGCGCAATCTCGTCGTGTTCTCTTTGTTCACGCCCATCCTGATGACGAGGCGCTTTATACCGGCGCATCGATCGCGCAATGCATCGCTGATGGCTTCCAGGTTATGGTCGTGACTTGCACCAGAGGCGAAGAGGGCGACATATTGGATCCATCTCTGAGCCAGTCGGCGTCAGCGAAGAACGACAATTTAGGACAATACCGAAGTGAGGAATTAGCGGCCGCACTTCAGGTTCTTGGCGTTAGGCGCCACTTATTTTTAGGAGCACCGACGCGAAAATTCCGAGATAGTGGCATGACCGGGCGAATCTCAAACCAGCACCCACACGCCTTCATAAAGGCAGATGTGATGGAACGAGCAAACCTGTTGGCACAAGTGATCTTGGACTTTGACCCCCAAATCGTTATTACTTATGACCCCAGCGGTGGATACGGCCACCCGGACCACATTCAGACCAACCTGATAACGACTAAAGCCCTAGCGATTGTTGCCGAATCAACTCAGCTCGGTAAAAGTGGGGACCAAGCCCCAATACTTATGTGGTGCATGATTCCCGATTCCCAAGCGCTGGAAAGCTTGAACTTAACTGCGAATTTAACTTCAGTGAAGGAACTTCTAGATGGCGCATTGGAATCGGCTTTAGAAGTTATGGAACAGACTGTGGCCGTTCCGGTTGCCGAATTCATTTCCGAAAAAGTCGCGGCATTGCGATGCCACAAGTCTCAAATGGGTCCAAAACTCTTCGAGGGGCTTTCCGATCAAGAGATACTCTCACTTATCCCAACGATTGAGCTATTGATTCCTTCGCAGAAACTTTAGATAACGATTTCGTAAGAAGGATTCAAGATCGTGAGCGCACCATCTTGCTCGCCAACCATACCTTCGGCGCAGATTGTCGAACCAACTTCAAGTCCGGCAATTTCACGCCGGCCTAGAAATTGCAAGGTAATGCCGCCGGTTGTGTCCCACACTTCTACTTCAACACGTGGTGCACCACCAGAAGGGGCGGTACGGATAGAAGAGACGCGACCGCGAATATGAGCACGTTTACGCCAAGTCGCCTTTCCGATCGGATAGATATTTTCCGCATAGTGGCTTACCTCGCCAGTTGCGGACAAAATCGGTGAATCATCATCGATTGGATCGCGATGTGCCGGCACTGTCATGGGTTGCAAAGATTGAGCCATATCGTGTTCTGCGTGGACATCGACCTTTTCACCAGAAATAATTTTTTCGACATCGAAAGGAATAATTGTTGCAACAACTCTGGGCAACTGGGAGATTGGACGGGCAATTTCTTCAGCTGTCTGATCGTGTAACAGCCGTCCCAAGAAGAAGGAATATGAACGACGTGGCAACAACAAGGTGAGTTCTACATCCTGGGATGCCGTAGCCCGGATGGCATAATCCAGCGCAGCATTAGGAATTCTTCGGTCTGGACAATCGATTAATTCCAAAGGAACGTCGGCTAGTGCCTTATTAGATGCCCATTCTTCTTTGATCATTTCTGATCTTCGGTCATCAATAACAAAGTGAACAGCGGACAAGTTTCTTGGGCTCAAACTGCGTGCGTATCGAACCGCACCAACCGTGGCAATATCCACGCTATCAACCAAGACCGAAACATTATGCCGAGTAATGGAGGTCGCTCGTGATTGAACCTGAGTAACTTTCAGAGCCGTTTGTTCCTGGCGGTATTGGCGATTTAGTCGAAGTAAGGCAACAACCAGAATTGGCGTGATAACGATAATTACCCAAGCACCTTCGGTGAATTTCACTACCGCGAAAATAATAATGATCGTGAACGAAACCACTCCGGAGACGATGTTGATGCCGAATTTCCAGCGCCAGCCAGCCTCCTTATTGCTCTTGGCTCGTTTGGCCATACCAAAACCGACCAAAGCAAAACCAGTAAAAACACCAAGTGCATAAAAGGCCACAAGATGATCTACGGAAGCTTTTGTTGCGATAACCAAGACGGTTGCACTGCTGGCAAGTAAAATAATTCCATTAGAAAAAGCTAATCGGTGACCACGCTTGGTGAGTTGACGCGGCAGATATCCATCGTTGGCCACAAAATTCACAAGATAAGGGAAACCGCTATATGCAGTATTTGCTCCGGTAATCAGAATCAAAGTTGTAGCTGCCTGAACCACATAGAAGAAGACCGAACCAAATCCGCCTTGGCCAAGTGCGGCCTTAGCAATCTGTGAAATAACAGTCGGCGAACCTTTCATGTAAGGAGTCGCCCAAGTTGAATGTGCAAACCAAGAGACACCAAAAACCATGGTTCCCAAAATTCCACTCATGATCATCAAGGTCTTTCGGGCATTGACACCTTCGGGAACTTTAAAGAGAGAAACGCCATCAGAAATCGCTTCAAGACCGGTGAGCGATGAACCGCCGTTAGCAAACGCACGCAGCAAAATAAAGATTGCAGCGAAGGTCAGCAATCCTTGTGAATGACCCACTGGAACGGCACCAGCAACATGAGGATCGTATTTTGGAAGTGTGCCATTAATAGTTCTATAGATACCCATTCCGAAGACAACCGCAAGCGCACCCACGAAAAGATAAGTAGGTAATGCAAAGGCCGCGCCTGCTTCCTTCACTCCGCGCAGGTTTCCGTAGGTAAGCAACAAAATGACCGCGACTGTCATTTGCAATTTGTATGGATGTAAATTTGCAAAAGTTGAAAGCACAGCATCGATACCTGCCGAGGATTGAATAGCAACGGTAACTATGTAATCCAACATGAGTGCGACTGCAGCAATTTGGGCAACGACCTGACCCAAGTTGTCGCGCGAGACCACGTACGCACCACCGGACTTGGTGTAGATCTGAACGACTTCGCGATATGAGAATGAAATGATCACCAGAACGAATAAGACCACCAGGGTCATTGGCATCAAAATATTAAAGGCGGCCAAACCGAAGGCTGGAAGTAAGGCGAGCAGGATTTGCTCGCTGCCGTAGGCCGAAGAGGAGATGCAATCCGAGGAAAGGATTCCCAAGGCGAAGCGCTTGCTCAGGCGCTGGTGGGAGAGTGAATGGCGGTTTAGCGGGTCACCCAGGAGCGCTTTTTTGATTTTATAAGAGAGCGGATCGCGCAGGTGAGCGTGTTCTTGCAGAGCCATAGGTTCGGGAGCGTCATCTGTCCAAGACTTGGGCACGGTCACTTCTTTCTGCTCTGGGCTTGCCAGCCCCTAGGGTGGCAACTGGGAGTGTGAAATTGCTTTCACTTTGCCAGGGTGATGATTTTACTTCGCAAGCCAAGCGTATGCTTCTTTAATGCTACTTAAAACCGACCTTTATATTGACGGCGCCTGGGTTAAAGGCGAAGGCACGATTCCGGTACTGAACCCTTCGACGGGGGAGGTTATTGCCGAGGTTCAAGCCGCCAGCGACGCGCAATGCGACGAAGCAGTTGACGCCGCCTACCGAGCATTCCCAGCCTGGGCAAAAACCGCACCTCGCTACCGTGCGGAAATCCTCCGCAAAGCTTTCGAAATCATGATTGCTGAAGCAGACCATATTGCAAAGCTGATCTCCTTAGAAAATGGCAAGGTCTTTTCTGATGCTCGTGGTGAAGTTCTCTACGCCGCCGAATTTTTTCGTTGGTTCTCTGAAGAAGCAGTTCGAACCGCCGGAGATTTCCGAAAGTCCCCAAGTGGCGACAAGCGAATTTTGATCACTCACCAACCAATTGGTGTCTCCTTATTAATTACCCCATGGAATTTCCCTGCTGGTATGGCTACCCGAAAGATTGGCCCAGCAATTGCAGCCGGATGCACCATGATCTTGAAGCCAGCTAGCGAAACTCCGCTGACTGCACTTTGGATCGTTGACATTATGGAACGCGCTGGTGTTCCTAAAGGCGTTATCAATTTGATTCTTCCTAAGAAAACAGGCCCAGCAATTTCTCGAATGCTTCACGATCCGCGGGTTCGCAATCTCTCCTTCACTGGTTCCACCGAAGTTGGCCGCGTGTTAATTCGCGAAGCAGCCGACCAGGTGATTCGAACATCAATGGAGTTAGGTGGCAATGCCCCACTTCTAGTATTAGATGATGCAAATATCGACGAAGCCGTCAAAGGTGCCATGATTGCAAAGATGCGAAATGGTGGAGCCGCGTGCACCGCAGCAAACCGTATGTTTGTTGCTCGTTCGGTTGCCGAAGAATTCACCTCAAAGTTAACGCTGGCTATGTCTAGCCTAAAAATGGCAGACGGTATGTCTGAAGGCGCACAACTTGGTGCAAGTGTTTCCTTGAAAGAGCGAAACAAAATTGCCGAACTAGTGGACGCATCTGTTGCAGCTGGCGGGAAAGTCACCACAGGCGGCGTGATTCCTGAAGGCGAAGGCGCGTTCTATCCAGCAACCGTTCTTCAGATTGAGAAAGACAATCCGATTCTGGCCCACGAAGTCTTCGGTCCAGTTGCTCCAGTGATTATTTTCGACACCGACGAAGAAGCAATCGCACTAGCAAATGACACCCCATTCGGTTTGATCTCCTATGTATTCTCAGGTGAACTAGGCCGGGCAATTCGAACTGCAGAAGCTTTGGAATCGGGCATGGTTGCGATCAACCGTGGTGTTATCTCAGATCCTGCTGCTTCCTTCGGTGGCGTAAAGCAGAGTGGTTTGGGCCGCGAAGGTGGTTTCGATGGAATCCATGAATTCTTAGAGACAAAATATATTGGCGTGGAGATTTAACAACGCAAAGCTCGCGGAGAGATTTGAAAGCCCCATTTTGGAGGAATCCGAAGCGGGGCTTTTTTCTGCCGAAGCATTCCGCCAATCAAAGCAAGGTCGTAAAGTGGCGCTATGAAGCGCACTATTTTGATCTTCTCTTTACTACTCACTTCACTTGCGCTGACTTCTTTCACCCCGTTAGCCAGCGCCGCGATTAAGTCAGGTTCTACTTGCAAAGTGGCAGGTCAAACAGTTTTCGATTCCGGTAAGAAATATCGATGTGTTAAATCGGGCAAGAAATTAGTTTGGGATAAAGGATCAGCAGTTGTCGATTCCAATTCACAAAAAAAAGATCCCTCAGTTTCAAAAAATGGTTGGCCAAGCCTTGATGCCAAATACATTACTGCCGTTCCGGTTGACTTAGATCAGATAAACAGCATTTCAAAATATGCGAGCTGTTCTGGCCACAATCGAGATGGCTACACCTTCGATAAAACTCTCGTGAGTAATGCTTCACTTAAACATTATTTCTTTCCGATTCTAGAACTTCAAGGAACCACAGATAAAGTCAAAGTTTTCGCGCCATTTGATGGCAAGGTAGACACGATATTTCTTGAAGCAGACAAAAAAGGCCAGGGGCGTCCAAAGAATGGAAATGGACTGGGGCTTTCTACCCCCATTGACCAAAATGTTCTTTTCACTTTTGGACATATATATTTCACTAAGAACTTTAGAGTCGGAGACTCGGTAAAGGCTGGCGATTTCTTAGGCTTTGCTTCGTTAGCGGAATCAGGTTTTGATTTCGATATAGATTTGACTGGAAAATCACGAGCACCAAACGATGCCGAAATACTCGGAAGCATCTTTGATCACATGACCAAAGAAGTCTTGGCGACGTTCGCTGAACACGGGATCACTCCATCAGATATGAAGATTTCCATTGCAGAACGGAAAACAAACCCTTGCGACTTTAGTGTTGGAACAGGGCGCACCACCGCAGATTGGGTTGCCCTCAAAGGAGAAACAATTGCCGCGAACGTTTCTTCCTTACAGAGTAATTCCGGCAACTCCGATAGCGGTGCTAAGCCAGGCGAGACGCAAAAACCAGAGGCTCCTAACAATTCTGGTGGTCCAGTCTTTCAACAAGTTGGAGAGTCATGCGATCCCACAAAGGGTGCAAGCGGTAAGGCCGCTGATGGAACTCAACTTGCCTGCAAGGTAGGTAGTGACGGGAAAAGTTCTTGGCAGAAGAAGTAGTTACATATCGAGTTGACCTGACAGTGAAGAGCGGAGGATGAGGGATTTGAACCCTCGATAGGTTGCCCTATACACGCTTTCCAAGCGTGCGCACTCGGCCGCTATGCGAATCCTCCAGAGGAGAACCTTATCCCGACCGAGACGGCTAGAATTCCACCCAGATCCTCCGTGCGACATTATCGTGCTGAACTCCCCCAGGGCTGGAAGGCAGCAAGGGTAGGCCCGCTCTGATGGGTGCACGGAGGGTCCTCTTAACTGTCAGTGGCTAATAGAAGGGTGTGGCGGTGTCCTTAGCTCTCTATCGCAAATACCGACCTTCGACCTTTGCCGAAGTCATTGGGCAGGAACATGTCACTGAACCCCTTTCCAATGCACTGACCTCCGGCAAGATTCATCACGCCTATCTATTTTCCGGTCCCAGAGGCTGCGGAAAGACTTCCAGCGCTCGCATCATGGCCCGAAGCCTCAATTGTGAAAAGGGACCAACCCCAACTCCATGCGGTGAGTGCCAATCCTGTAAAGATTTAGTTGCCAATGGACCTGGATCTATTGATGTCATTGAACTCGATGCGGCAACTCACGGTCTGGTAGACGATGCGCGCGAACTTCGCGATAAAGCATTTTTCGCACCAGTTAGTTCTCGGTACAAGATTTATATTATTGACGAGGCCCACCAACTCGGACCCGGCGCGGCTAACGCTCTACTCAAAGTGGTTGAAGAACCGCCGCCACATGTTCTATTTATATTCGCCACAACCGAACCTGAAAAACTTATCTCAACAATTCGTTCCCGAACTCATCACTACCCATTTCGGTTAGTGCCACCTGGGATTTTGGCGGCGCACTTAGAAAAGATTTGTAATGCCGAAGGCATCAAAGTTGCTAAAGGTGTGGTTCCCTTGGTTGTTCGGGCAAGCGGGGGATCAGTTCGTGATGCACTCTCCATCTTAGGCCAACTTTTAGCTGGCGCTGGAAAAGCCGGAGTGACATATGAAATTGCGATTCAATTATTGGGATATACCGATGGCGCACTGCTCAATGAAGCGATAGACGCATTGGCAGCCCACGATGCGGCAACACTTTTCAAGATTATTGATCGCGTTATTGAATCAGGACATGATCCACGGCGTTTCACTCAAGACTTTCTGGAGCGATTGCGCGACTTAATTATTGTTGGTGCGGTAGAAGATAACGCCAGCCATATTTTGCGGGAAATCCCAACGGATCAATTGCAACGAATGCGCTCACAAGCGACTTTGATTGGTACGGCTACCATTATTCGTTCGGCAGATATTGTCGCGGAAGGTTTAACGCAGATGCGTGGAGCTACTGCGCCACGACTTATGCTTGAACTCATTTGCGGACGCATACTTTTGCCAGATTCTTCTGACTCAGGTCTCCTGGCTCGGTTGGAGCGATTGGAACGCACTTCATCAGCGATGGCACCGCTCACTTCAGCACCTGCCGCAGAATCTGCACCAATTAATGTGAGATCAGCACCAACTGGTGCGAAAGTTGCGCCAGTTAGTAATGACAATCCTGCGCCTGTCGCTGAATCTCGGCCGGCACCAATTCGTGCAGCGGCACCGACACCGGCTCCCATAAAACCAACCGGACCGATCGATATTGCGGCGTTGCGCCGATTGTGGCCAGATGTAATTGAAAATGTGAAAAAGCGTCGGCGACTTACGTGGTCTCTTCTCAGCGCCAGCGCACAAGTTCTATCAGTAGATGAAAAAGCAATCACCATCGGTATTGTTAATACTGGTGCCAGAGATTCATTTATTCGTTCTGGTTCGGATGAAATTCTTCGTGCTGCCTTCGTCGATGTGACTGGTCTGGATCGAAAGATCGAATGTGTTGTCGATTCAACCGTCAACTCTCCAGCAGCGGGCAGAACCGTTGAAGATCCCTCTGATGCTAATCAACTTTCGGGTACCGAACTCTTGATGCGCGAATTAGGAGCTAAAGTCATTAAGGAGTTCACCAAGGAATAGCGCTTCGTGCGCTACGGTGTGAACTATGTACGAAGGAGCAATTCAGGACCTCATCGATGAACTCGGGCGTTTGCCTGGGATCGGACCTAAGAGCGCGCAACGAATTGCTTTCCATATTATTCAATCCGAACGCGTCGATGTTTCCCGGTTAGTCGAAGTTCTCCGGACGGTAAAAGAACGCGTTAAATTTTGTATCGAATGTGGAAATATCACCGAAGAAGAACTTTGCCGAATCTGCCGTGACCCACGACGCGATGGTTCATCAATCTGTGTAGTTGAAGAAAGCAAAGATGTTTTAGCTATTGAAAAGACCCGCGAATTCCGCGGGAAGTATCACGTTCTCGGCGGAGCGATTTCGCCAATCGATGGAATCGGTCCAGAGAATTTGCGGATCCGAGAGTTACTGACTCGTTTAGCTGCCACTGAAATCCAAGAGATCATCATTGCCACAGATCCAAACCTTGAAGGCGAAGCAACCGCTACCTATCTGATTCGATTGATCAAACCCATGGGGATCAAAGTCTCTCGTCTGGCCAGCGGTCTGCCGGTCGGGGGAGATTTGGAATATGCCGATGAAGTGACCTTAGGACGGGCATTTGAGGGTCGAAGGACAGTTGAGTCCTAAAAATCTCACATAATAAGATGCTTGAGCGTCTCATTATCTAAGATAACTAGCCTAGATAAAGTTTTTCTGTCAGATTTACGCCATGGGATTGATTGTTCAAAAATATGGCGGTTCCTCCGTTGCTGATGCCGAAGGGCTAAAACGGGTCGCCAATCGCATCGTGGCCACTAAGCGCGCCGGCCATCAGGTCGTCGTAGTAGTGAGCGCCATGGGCGACACCACCGATGAACTCATTGAATTAGCCAATCAAGTTACGCCCCTTCCTAATGGCCGTGAACTAGATATGTTGCTCACCGCTGGCGAGCGAATCTCAATGGCGCTGCTGGCGATGGCAATTGGAAACCTTGGTCATGAGGCGCGATCATTCACCGGATCTCAAGCCGGTGTCATTACCGATTCCGCACATGGTCGAGCTCGGATCATTGATGTAACCCCTGGTCGAATTAAAGAAGCACTCGATGAAGGCGCAATCGCAATTGTCGCCGGCTTCCAAGGAATTAGTCAGGACACTAAAGATGTCACGACGCTAGGTAGAGGTGGATCGGACACAACTGCGGTCGCACTTGCCGCTGCACTAGAGGCAGATGTTTGCGAAATTTACACCGATGTCGATGGTGTCTTCTCTGCCGATCCACGCGTTGTACCAACCGCCAGAAAACTTAAGACCGTAACTTATGAAGAGATGTTGGAACTTGCGGCGTCAGGGGCAAAAGTTCTCCATCTTCGTTGTGTGGAATATGCACGACGTTATGACTTACCAATTCACGTTCGATCATCTTTTTCAAATAACGAAGGAACTTGGGTGGTCAAAGATCATCCAGAAGGAGGCGACATGGAACAAGCAATTATCGCTGGAATCGCTCACGATCGTAGCGAAGCCAAGATCACCATCGTTGGTGTTCCCGATCGAACAGGTATCGCGGCCAGAATTTTCCAAACCATCGCCGATGCTCACATCAACATCGACATGATTGTTCAAAACGTTTCCGCTGCCGCAACCGGATTGACCGACATTTCTTTTACTTTGCCAAAAACTGAAGGTGGTCGCGCTACAGAAGTACTAAACAAAGTTCAAGGCGAAGTTGGTTTTGCTTCACTTCAATACGATGATCAAATCGGCAAGCTCTCCTTGATCGGTGCCGGTATGCGTTCACATCCTGGCGTAACGGCGACATTCTTTGCCTGCCTTGCCGATGCTGGCGTCAACATCGAAATGATTTCTACCTCTGAAATTCGGATTTCCATAATTTGTCGCGCCGAAGATATTGAACGTGGCGTGAAAGCCGCACACACTGCCTTTGATCTTGATACTGATGAGCAAGCAATAGTTTATGGAGGAACCGGTCGATGAAAAAGAAGCTACCTTCACTTGCAGTCGTCGGTGCCACGGGCGCCGTAGGTACGGTTATGTTGGATATTCTCACCAAGCGTCCAAATGTCTATGGCGAGATTCGACTAATTGCTTCAGCTCGAAGTGCCGGCAAGAAACTCATGTGCCGTGGTGAAGAATTAACAGTTGTGGCGCTCTCACCTGAAGCCTTTGAAGGTATTGATATTGCAATGTTTGACGTCCCAGATGAAATTTCGCAAGAGTGGGCACCAATCGCCGCCAAAAAAGGTGCGGTAGTGGTCGACAACTCCGGTGCTTTCCGCATGGATCCTGAAGTTCCACTTGTCGTCCCTGAGGTAAATCCCAAGCAAGCAAGGAATCGCCCGAAGGGGATTATTTCAAATCCAAACTGCACCACTCTCTCCATGATCGTTGCCATGGGAGCCTTGAATCGAAAGTTCGGATTGAAGGAATTAGTAGTTGCCTCTTACCAAGCTGCTTCTGGAGCTGGGCAAATAGGAATAGATACCTTGCGCGCCCAGATTTCTGCAGTTGCTGGCACGAATGTGGGCGATAACGCTCGCGATTCTCGCGAAGTCATTACCGAATTTGGTCCATTTCCAGCCCCGCTGGCATTGAATGTCGTTCCGTGGGCTGGTTCTCTAAAAGAAGCTGGCTATTCCTCTGAAGAGCTAAAAGTTAGAAATGAATCTCGCAAGATTCTAGGAATGAAAGACCTGAAAGTGTCGGCCACCTGTGTCCGCGTTCCGGTGCTCACGACTCACTCTTTGGCCGTTCATGCAACCTTCAAGAAAAAGGTTTCGCGAAAGGATGCGCAAGAAGTCCTTCGAAAAGCAGCTGGGGTCGAACTCATGGATGATCCCGAAAATCATATTTTTCCAACGCCAGCTGATGTCGTAGGTACCGATCCAACTTGGGTTGGCCGAGTACGTCAGAGCCTGGATGACAAGAAATCCTTAGATCTCTTTCTCTGTGGCGATAACCTGCGAAAAGGTGCTGCGCTAAATACCGCCCAAATCGCTGAATTGGTTGCCAAAGAATTTACTAAGTAAATCTTCTTCGGAAGAATCTTCTCTTTCGACCTTCGCGTTTTACCTCTCGAAGCGATTCCTTCGTTGGCTTCTTCATTAACTCTGCCGCTGCCGCATCCCAATCGCCATCGACGGTGCGGCGGTCTGGAATATTGGAAGTTCCAAAAACACTCTTATCGATCTCTTTAACATTATTGCTTCCGCACTTAGGACATACGGCGATGCCCGTGACGGTGGAACCACAATCGATGCAGAGCGCCATCCAAACTCCTTGCTAAAGCAATCTTTATAGACCTACCAATTTTAAGATTCCTAATGATAGTCCGCCACAAATAACCCAGGCGCTCAATCCGAAGAGAAGTGGCTTTCCACCAATCTTTCTCAGCGAACTCCAACGAACATTGGCCGCCATCGCAAAGAGCCCCATAGAAAGTAGGAACTTTGAAACATTGACGAAAAAGCTCAAGGTGGTTGCGGGTAGGTGAACGGTGTTATTTAAGAGTGCGACAACTAGAAAGGCGATAATAAATGGCGGCAAAAGTGTCGTAAGTGACAATTTCTTTTTCTCAGTTCCCGCTTCACGTTCCCGTAAAGTCAAGATGATCAGAAGTGGCGCTAAGAGAACTACCCGAGCCAGTTTGGATATTACGGCGTATTGCATGGTGGAGCCGCCCACGACTGAGGCGGTCGCAATCACCTGACCGACATCGTGTACTGCTGCACCGATCCACGCCCCTGCGGTGGAGTGAGATAAGGAGAATAGTTTTGTTATTGGCGGAATAACGAAGATTGAAAGGGTGCCACAAAGGGTTACTAAGCCAACCGCATAAGAGATCTCGTCATTGGCGCTTTTCTTTGCCGAACCAATTGCCGCAACCGCAGAAGCCCCGCATATGGCAAAACCACCAGCAATTAACATTGCCAATGTAGGCGATAAGCCGGATTTCTTAGCGAAGAAGCGAACCCCGGTGAAAGTGAGAATGACAATCAGCAAAATGGCGGCAAATCCCCTGAGTCCAATTTCCACAAACTTATGTAAGGTGATTTGAAGTCCAAGAAGAATCACGCCAAAACGCAAGCATTTCTTCGACGCAAAATTTAGCGCTTCCTTGCCGGCCGTGGGCCAGCTGAGAAAGTTAGAAATAAGAAGTCCGGCAATGAGCGAGAGAAATAGTGGGCTAAGAAAGTAATAGAAATGGTTTATCAGAAAAGTTACGGCGACCACTGCCGCGATGATTGCTAAATAAAATAGATCTCGCAGTGAAGGCAACTTCAAAAGTTTCACCAAATTCATTCGGCCTCCAAGCGCTTGGCCCACTGTGCCAGTTCATCCGCAATATTCTCAGGAATCGTGATCATCTCTTCGGAAATGGTAGATGGATGTACCCGTTTTGCGCCGGGGATCCGTCCGCCGCTATTAAGAATATTTTGGGCAATCTCGGAAAAGCCAGCTAAGGAGTCTGCTCCGGCAACTTTCATTGGGTCGATAGTAATAATGGAGTGAGAAACTAACTGAGGCCTTGCGTCATCTTCAGCCTTGAACATGTCGGGAATGTTGATTGCAGTTTCTCCGCCAGAGAGTCCGGCCGATAACGATTCAACAAGCAGTGCCAGTGCGAATCCTTTGGCACCTCCCAATGGTGAAAGCATCCCCATCAGCGCTGCTTGGGCATCTGTCGTTGGGTTTCCCTCTTTATCAACGGCCCATCCTTCGGGGATGGTGCCGCCATTTTTTGCTGCTGAGGCAATCTTTCCTCTGGCGACGGCGCTGGTAGCCAAATCAATGATGATCGGAACTGGTGCGGAAGGAATACCAGCGGCAATAGGGCTGGTTGAAAGTATCGCTTTCTTGCCCCCGAAGGCTGGCATGACCGCAGGGCCAGTACTAGTGATGATGGCGAGAAGATTTCTATCCAGTGCTGGGTATAGGTAAATACCCAATGCGCCACAGTGATTGGAGTTCTTTATCGTGACTAGAGAGATGCCGGTCTCCTGTGCCATTGCAGCTCCAATTTCAGCGCCCTTGAAAACCTGCCAATGTCCCATGCCCGCATTTCCATCGAAGGTCGCGACTGAGGCGGCCTTGGTCAAGCTTTGCAAGGTTGCTTTCGGATTGATTCCACCTTTTTCAAGCCTGGCGAAATAAAAAGGAAGACGCATTAGGCCATGGCTTGCTGCTCCCCAAACATCAGAGCAAACAATGGATCGGGCGGTGATCTCGGAATTTTCGGCAGATAAACCGAACTGCATCAAACTTCTGGTGGTCTGCGCAATTTCATCTGTGGCCAGGAAGTTCATGCTGTAGTCGCAAATGTTTTTACGTCACCAACCGCGCAAAGTAAGTCTTTGTTGCTCAATGCTCGGTCAATATCATCGCTGAGAAAACGAATGATTCGGGATTGGCTCTCATTGGTAATCCCCGCAATATGAGGGGTTAGAACGACGTTCTTCAATGTTTCCATTTCACCCACAACTGGTGGTTCACTTTCGCGAACATCTAATCCAGCGCCAGCGACTTTTCCAGATTTCAACGCCTGAATTAAATCTGTTTCATCAATGACCTCGCCCCGGCCAACATTGATGATGAAAACGCCATCCTTCATCTGGGCAATTGACTGGGCATTAACAAATTTATTTGTCGAAGGAGTATTTGGAAGGTGAATAGAAATGAGATCTGATTGTTCAAATACTTCTTCGGCGCTTCCAAGTGAAGCATTCAACTCGTTTAGTTGTGCTTCTGTGGGGGTTGCATAGGGATCATATGCCTGAATCCGGACCCCGAATCCTTTGAGCAGGTTTGCAGTCGCTCGAGCAGTTGCGCCAAATCCAAGTAAGCCCCAAGTTTTTCCGGCAAGCTCAACTCCGGGGAGTCGATTCCACTGACCAGCAAGTGATGCCTGATTCAGTGGAATCGTGTCCCTCGCTAACGAAAGTGCCAGTCCTAATGTGTGTTCAGCAACCGAAACTGCATTGACACCTAATGCTGCACTTACTGCGACTCCAGCGGCATTGGCTGCAGTCAAATCTATGTTGTCCAACCCAACTCCAGCGCGAGCAATAACGCGCAGATTAGGAGCGGCTGAAATTAAATCGGCAGTGACTTTTGTTTTATTACGGACTACCCATGCCGTAACTTCGGGCAGAACTTCTTTGATCTGTGATGGATCTTTCCAGAGGTCGGGTTCATAGCGAAGTTGGTACCGATTACTGAGGGCCTCAAACTCAGGACCCCACACATCTTCGGTAATCAAAATCATGAACCCGATCTCCTTTGAAATTACTTCGTTAGCAAATGAAGCGAATTAAGCGCTGATGTAGAGCTTTGTGAAGGTGAATTCACGGTGCCCTAGAGACTCAGCGGCAGTTAGTCGCCCATTGATGGTTCGGTCGATGACGGTCATTAAGCGATCGCCGGCTTCAGGTAATTCGTAATCAAGTCGAAGCAGACCAGAAACATCAAGGTCGATATGTTCGCCCATTGTGGCAACTGTCTTTGGATTGGCCGTGAGCTTAATTACTGGCTCGATTGGATTACCAATGACATTGCCTTGACCTGTTGGGAATAAATGAATCGCAGCGCCAGCGGCAGCCATAAGAGTGATGCACTCTGCAGCAGCTGAGGATGTATCCATAAAGTAGAGACCAGGCTTGTTCTTATCTGGCTCTTGTGCTGGCGCTAAGACGCCAACAACTGGAACCGATCCAGTCTTAGCAATATTACCCATGGCTTTTTCTTCAATGGTTGAAAGTCCACCAGCGATATTTCCTTGGGTTGGTTGAGATCCCAAGAGGTTAGCGCCAGTAGATTCAATTACTTCCATGTACTTGTCATAAGTGGTTTGGAAAGCCAAGCGGCAGGCATCATCTATGCAACGGTCGGCAATCAAGTATTCGCCGCCAGTTAGTTCGCTCGTTTCACCAAAGAAGACTGTTCCGCCAGCTTCAACCCAACGATCCACTGCTTCAGATGTAGTGGGGCAAGCACCGAGTCCGCTAGTGGTATCAGATTCGCCGCACTTAATGCTGAGGATCATGTCACCGTACTGAACGGGTTCGCGTTCGATTTCGCTGGCATCTTGGAGAAATGCTTGAGCAACTCGTGAAGCCTGCTCAATAACTTTCAAGTCGCCTTGTCCTTCAATTGCGATTCCAAAGACTGGCTTGCCGGATAGTTTGATTCCTTCAACAACCTTATTAGTCCAGTTAGGTTCAATTCCGATAACGATGACTGCTGCCACGTTTGGATTCTTTCCAGTGCCAATGAGCGTCTGAAAAGTAAGCTCTAGATCTGCTCCGAATTGGAGGCGACCATAGGCATGAGGAAGCGCCATTGTTCCAGGGACAACTTTGGAAACGGCTTCGGCAGCTGCGTTGGAAAGATCATCAACGGGGAGAATAACAACGTGGTTTCTAATTCCGACCATTCCATCTGGACGTCGGTAACCGGTTAAGCGCGGCTTAATTGCCATCTAGCACTCCTCATGTTGTGAACGTGTACGTACTCTCCGACTTTGATATCTGCAGTTGCGACACCAACTCGAACGCCATATTTGATGATGTCTTCGCCATTCTTGATTTCCACAGCGGCGAACTTGTGTCCAAGCGGACATGCAGCCAATAAGTCGAAGGTGTATTTCGTCCCTCCCTTAAGTGCTGCGCCATTTACCGAACCTGGCAACAGGTCCATTACGGCTACTGCTACCGAATCTCCATCGTGATGGAGAAGAAATTGCGGCGCGCTACCTGCCATTAGTTGTGCTCCTTTCGAAAGCGCGGATCTCCCACATCGCCCTCAGTGGTCTGACCTCTTTGGCGGAGTCTATGGGATATGAGGTTAAATAGGCTACCCCTCTGCCAAAAAAGTATGAAGTGGTCTAACCTGTACCAATGGCATCAGAGTTGAGATACGGGATTATCGGCGCCGGCAGCATGGGCCGAGAGCACATCGAAAATATCAAAATTATGGGCGGGGCCACCATCACCGCGATCAGCGACCCATGGGAAGAATCCCGTAGCGCCGCGCTTGCTATGGTGCCTGGCGCTAAGACCTTTTCCAACCATTTAGAGCTTTTGGAATCTGGGTTAGTGGATGCCGTAGTGATCGCTTCACCCAACGACACACATGCCGCAGTCCTTAAAGATGCGCTCGTCACCAATATCGCAGTTTTCGTGGAGAAACCCCTGGCCACAACCATCGAAGATTGCAAGCAAATCTTGGAATGGAATAGGGCAAGAACTGCTCTGACCTGGATGGGCCTGGAGTATCGCTTTATGCCACCTGTAGCCGAAGTAATTGCGCGTGCTCACGCCGGCGAAGTTGGGAAGGTGCAGCAAGTATCAATCCGCGAACACCGCGAACCTTTCTATCCAAAGGTAGGCAACTGGAATCGCTTCTCCGAAAGAACTGGCGGAACTTTAGTTGAAAAATGTTGTCACTACTTCAATTTAATGGATCTAATAATGGGGGAAAGACCAACTCAAGTATTTGCTTCCGGCGGTCAGAATGTAAATCATAAAGATGAGATTTACGATGGGCGACAAGCGGACATGTTGGATAGCGCATTTGTCATAGTTGACTACGCCAGTGGTGCGCGTGCCATGTTGGATCTGTGCATGTTTGGTGAAGGTTCCTTCGACAAAGAGATTGTGACCATCGTTGGTGACCAAGGAAAATTGGAATCATTCTTGCCGTCGCAAACAGTTCGTTATAGCCGTCGTGCTGACTGGGGAAGAAAAACCGGTTGGGATGCCAAAGCTGGAACTGGACGGGGCAGTGAGATTAAGCAGGTCATTGATCTAAGCATTAAGTACTACGGCCATCATTACGGTGCTTCATACATTGAGCATTTGAAGTTTAGAGATGCCTTGCTTAATTCAACGCCAGCAGAAGTCACTTTAGAAGATGGTATTACATCAGTGGCAACTGGATTAGCGGCACACTTAAGTATTAAAGAAAATCGACTGGTCGCGCTTAAGGAAATACTGGGATAAATATTAGTTATTCCAACTTGTCCATGGCTTGGCATATTTATCTACGATTTCACTTAGGTTTCGCAACCGTGGAATAGAGACATCTCGAAGTGCGCCAGGAGTATCTGCAGATCCGACGATATCGGCCCACACTGCTCGCCCGGCCAGGAATCCGCTAGCGCCTCCTAATGCACATGCGGTTACTGCATTGGCAAAATTATCGGCCTTTACCCCATTGGATAAAACCACCCACGGACCATTAATCGCTTCACTCATTCGTTCCGCGTGAGCGGTGATCTGACTCAAACTCCCTTCACCATGAAAAGGTACTTCTGCCTTATAGAGATCGGGCTTCCATGAGGCCGCTTCTTTTGCTGCGGTAATCAACTGCTCTTCACGATCGAAGGCAACCGAGGAATCAAGTGGTGGTTTGACGATGATTTCAATAATCGAAGGAAGATCTGCAGCGTCGCAGAGTTGGTTAAATCCGGCAACCAATCGAGCTCGCTGTTCTACGCTTTCATCGGCTCGCCACAAGACCAAGAACTTTAATCCGGCAGCACCAATATTCTTCATTCGAATTGGGTCAACTAGGGGATCAATATCTGTATCTGTTGCAGCTCCACCAGCCGGACCAAGGAGTAGATCTGCGGCGGCAATCAAACCACAACCTCGATCTAAGACTTTTTGATCGACGATTGCATCTAATCCAAATTCCTGATCCACCAAAAGTGCGGAAGCGTATGGCGAAAGTTCTCGGGCTACATCAACCTTAAATTGAGTTAATTGGCTGTCCGTGACTGGTTCGCTCTGATGTGGCGCCAACATTCCTCGCAGTGCTTCACGTTGATCGACTGCGACCATGGCAAGGGCGCCGCTCTTTCGTGCAATTTGGCTTAGGTCTCTTCTCATCATTGCCTCTCTAAGAATTCTTCGAGTTCGCGAGTATTTGGTATGCCAGATTGCCCATCAATGGCTCGGCAGGAGAGTGCCGCTACGGCATTGGCCCGCCTTAATGAACTTTCCAAAGTTCTTCCTTGAACTAATTGCGCAATCAAAGCGCCATGGAAAACATCGCCGGCTCCCAAGGTGCTAACTACATCAACAGAAAAACCTTCGGCCCGCACATAACCATCGGTTCGAGAGAATCCGGCGCTGCCTTTGCCACCACAGGTCGCCACCACGGTGCAATCGCCGGCCTCTGAATCTTGCTGCAGTGATTGGACCAATTCCAACTGCGGGTACCGCAATTTCATCTGCCGATCAGTAGGTACAAAGAGATCCACAATAGAAGGATCAAAGTTTTCGACACCATAACCAGCGTCAAAGGAAATCTGTGGGCCATTTCCCTTGGCAACTCCCAGCTCTGCCAGGAGGTGAATTCCAACATGATCTGCATGAACCCACTCGACGCTATGGACTAAGGATTTGGCGTAATCATTTACTGGGGCTTGGTGAAGCGGTTGCCGAGTGCTTATGGCACGAGTGCTTTCCTCTAGTGCAGCAACTATGACGCTGCCAGCAGTATGTGCGCCAGCGAAGGAAATACCTTGGGCATCTATGGATTCTCGCTCAAAGATTCGTAGAACTTCGTGGCCATCTTCGTCGTCGCCAATGGTGCCTACTATCGCCGTGGAAACTCCCAGTCGTGCAAGTGCAACGGCTGCGACAGCTGCTGGTCCACCTCCTGCACGAACGATCTCTTTTGCGAGGACTCGTTCATCTGCACCTGGATAGCGTTCGACCAGAGCAATCGTGTCCATGGTGATTACTCCCACGCAGAGGACTTGGGGACTATTTGCTTTCGGCATCTTTAACTGCGGTCAATCTTGCCCCAGTGATATGTTCTAATGTGATTTGCGAAGCAAGTTCGCCATTGCCATCTGCAATTGCTTGCAACATGGCTTCGTGTTGAATTCGCGAAATTTCGCTTCTGCCAGGAAGGCGCAGTGTCGTCTGCATAGATTTTTGCATGACATCTTGCAAAACACCTAAGGTCTGGTTAATAAATCTATTTCCTGCGATCTGGACAATCGTTAAATGGAATTTCGCATCCAATACTTGGAGTTGGTCATAGTTAACGGGGGAGACTGCGGTGATGGCTGCGATCTCATTTAAGGTAACTCGCAAATTGCGGATATCTTCTTTAGTCGCCTTTGATGCGGCCCATCGCGACGCTGGAACTTCCAGTACTTCACGGGCATCAAAGAGCTCATTGAGGTCGGTAGTTTTAGAAATAATCTTTGAACGCAACTCCTGAGCTAAAAGTGGTTCAGCAACAAAAGTTCCTTGGCCATGTTTGATGGTGACCATGCCTTGGGCCTGCAATATATGGAGCGCTTCGCGAAGACTAGGTCGGCTAACTTCTAATTGTTGAGCCAAAGTTCGTTCGGAGGGCAAAGCTGAGCCTGGCACCAGACCCCTATTTTCAATCATCTCCAGTAACTGATTGGCAATCCGGGTCACGCGCTGGCTTCCTTGCGGCATCATGAGAGTCACGGGGTCAGCCTTTCACAGCTCCGGCGGTCAGGCCTGCCACAAATGAACGCTGCATAAAGACATACATGATCACCAATGGCATAGAAGCGACCAAAATAGCGGTGAAGAGCATGCTAAAGCTGGTTGCATATTCGCCTCGGAAGTCGATCAGCGTCAGCGGTAGCGTCTTTTTATCGGCCTGGGTGATCAACATCAAGGGATAGAGCAAATCATTCCAGCAGATCACAAACAAGAAGATCCCCGTGGCACCCATAGCTGGCCTGGAAAGCGGTAGCGCAATTGAGCGGTAAATCCGCCAAGTTGTTGCACCATCGATGCCGGCAACTTCGAACATCTCCTTCTGGATATTTCGGAAAAACGTGGTGAGGATGAAAATCGAGATCGGCAAGGTAACAGCCACATTCACCATAATTAGACCGATGAGGGAATTTGTAAGGTGCAGTTTTGTGAAGAGAATGTAAATCGGAATGATGTTTACCTGTCCGGGAATTGCAAGACCAAGTGAGAAGAGAAGGAAGAGCACTTTCCCAGTCACATTGATCATTCGGGAGATTCCGTAGGCAGCCATGCTGGCCAAGGTCAGGGTAATTGCTACCGAGCAGGTAGTGACAATTAAACTATTTCGAAATGGCACAAAGACATTGCCTTCATGAATTAATCGGGAGAAGTTGAAAAGACTCCAGTGTTTTGGCCAGGCCAAAGGCTGGGTATAAATCTCTAGATCTTTTTTGAAGGCACCGAGGACCACGATAGAAGTCGGGACAATGATGGCAAGTGCAAATGAGATAAGTGCAACGCGTCGGGCAAAGTTATAGAACATTATTTTTCACCTGTGTTAATTCTCAGCACTCGTCGCTGAAGCCAAGTGATGACTAGAACGACCACTACTAGCAAAATGGATTCAGCAGAGGCATAGCCGAATCGGAAGCTGGAAAATGCGGTGTTGTAAATCAAAGTCACCAGAATATTGGAAGAATTCTGTGGGCCACCTTGTGTCATGGAATATATGAGATCGAAAGCTCGGAACGACTGAATAGTTGTATACGCAACCACAACGGCCGTTGTGGGCATTGCCATGGGCCAAGTAACGTTCTTAAATTGCTGCCATCTGCTGGCACCGTCTACTTCAGCGGCTTCGTACAGTTCGGCAGGAATTTGTTGTAACCCGGCGATATAGATAACCATCATCTGGCCGGTATGGAACCAAACTTGAGAGAACGCAATGGCATAGAGCGAACTCTTCTCGCTACCTAGCCAATTGAGCGCGAAGGAGTTAAGACCTACCTTTTTAAAGATGGCATTAACAAAACCAAAGTTTGGATCGTAAAGAAAAGTCCAAATTAAACCCACGGAGACTGAGGAGAGAATCGTGGGAAAGAAATAGAGGGTTCGCAGCGCAATATTGGTCTTGGTGTTCTTCACTAAGAAGGTAGCGAAGAATAAAGATGCGGCGGTCTGAAAAATAACTACAAAGAAGGTAAATTTAAAACTGTTACCGACTACTTTGTGGAGCAGATCGTCGTTATTGGTCATGTTAACGAAGTTGTGTAGCCCAACAAATTTAGCTTTGGTTACCCCATCCCAACGTTGCAAGGCGTAGGCCAAATTGGAGAGTGCGGGATATAAATAAAGGAAGGCATAAATTGCCAGTGCAGGTAGCACCATGAGAACGAGAGTTCGATTTTCTACCAGCCTGGAGCCATTTGGCTTGGCTTTCTTAGAACGACCAAACCGAGCCTTGCCGCTTTTAGCGGCAAGGCCAGTCTGATTATTGACTACGGCGCTAATCAGCCACTCAATCCTTGCTTGATGGTCTTCGAAGTGTCTGCCAGTGTCTTAGTGACATCGGCACCACCAGCGATGGCGATCAAAGCATCTTCCATTGGGTTACGAACAGTTCCAACGTTGTTGAAAATGAATCGTGGTGCAAGCATCAAGTTCTTGCCCATGATGTCAGATGTATTCGACAAATCGATATTTGAAGAATAATCAACGTTGACGATACTGACGTGCTGAGAAGTTCCAACTGCATATTCTTGCGCGATTGGTGCTTGTGCCAAGAATGAAATGAAGGCACGAGCGATATTTTGATCACGCGAGGTTGCTTTTGGATTCACGCTCAGGATGAAGGTGTCATTGAAGATACCTTGGTATGTTGGCTTGGTATCTACTGCGATGAACGACATTAACTTCATCTTTCCCTTCATTGCTGGGTTTAATCCAACAACGGTAGAGATTGAGAAGGTGCCGGTTGGGTAGATGGCAGCTTTTCCATTGGCAAAGTCAGCGGCAGCAGATGTATCCGTATAACCAGTGACGTTTGGTGGGAAGCAACCAGCATCGGCCATTGCTTTGTATTGCTTGGCCAGCGCGGTGAACCAATCAGAGGTTAGATCGGCCTTTCCGGTGTCAATCGCTTGTAGGCGACTGGTCAATGTGGCCAAGTCAGGAGCTGAGTTCATCATGAAGGAGTTCATGATCTGACCGGCGTTTCCGCGGGTTGCACCTGGATATGCGAAAGGAATGTAGCCAGCGGCCTTTGCCTTCTTACAGAAAGCTAGAACATCGGACCAGTTTGCAGGGACATCCCAATTGTTCTTGGCGAAAATATCGGTGTTGTATAGCGGGTCATTGAACAAGAATTGGTATGGAATTCCGTAGACCTTGCCATTGACTGTGGCTGGTGCCAAAGCCGAACTAACAACATTCTGCTTGACGTATCGCTCGCTTGAAATATCGCGAAGCAAACCGCCATCGTAGAATTGCTGGAATTGACCACCACGGCTGGTTACGAAAACCGCTGCCTTTGGATCGGCCTTAATCTTTGCAAAGGCCAAGTTGGTGTAATCCACAGAGTTGCTGATGACTTGGGTGATGTGGGCACCTGGATTTGCAGCTTCAAATTTTGAAATGATGCTGGCAAATACGGCCTTATCTTCTGGACGCCAGTGGTAGAACTCAATAGTTCCAGCTGGTGATGTCATAGCGGCAGCTGGCTTTACGCGGGCAGAACCCACGAAAACTTTTGCCCACTTTAACTTGCCATTGGCATCTTGTTGGCAAACCAAGTCGGTAGTTTTAATACCAGTACTTAGTCCTTGGACGGTACAGGACTTACCAAATGTTGGTGAATCTGCGCGAGCGATTGGAGCGAGAACAACGGCAGCAACTGCTGCGGTCACCAATCCAATCCGCATAAAACCAACGGGTCTTACGCCATTGATCATTCTTTTCATAGTGTGATCCTTGCATTTCGTAGGGGTGAGGTTTGGTTACCATTCATTGAGGGGTATCCCCAACAACTTCGCCATTCGACGGATACCCGGTCTTACATCAACCCAAGAAATAACTAGGTGATGTGGGTATCCACCAGTGATGATGGCGTTTACAAGTGCTGCAGCATCTGGTTCTGTCACGACCGTCGCTGTATTTCCTTGGAACTGGTTAGGAGCAGCGATGGATTCCCCACGGCTCATAACAATGCGTAGACCCGTTTTGTTCGCTGGATCTACATCCCGATCAATTCGGAACAGGGTCACTGCTCCAGTTTTAAGCGGAAAATTACCGGCAACTCCCAATTTGCGATTGCAATGAATGGATTGAGTTGCATTGCTGGGATCGGCTGCCAATTTTGTTGCTGCCGAACCACAATGCCATAACCGAACAAGTCCAGCACTGGCATCTAGATCGACGATATCCACCAAATAATTTTGATCACTACCGAGCGCTTCGCAGACCAGCATAGTTACCGCTCCAAGGACATCGCGCTCACACGTAGTGACGATGCCGCGATCGGAAAGTCTTCCCAATGATGAGCAGATACATGCGCCCAAATCGGTGGGAAATTCTGGCCAGCACCGAATTGCAATTGCATCAAGGGCCGCTTCGGAGCGCCAATCATCTAAGGCCACTTCTACGCCAGAAACCTTTTTAGCTTCAGCAACATTTACATCGCTAAGCGAAGGTTGAGCTGCCACCGCACTTGCGTAAGCAAGATCGCTGCGTTCGGTGGAAACTTGAGAAATCCTTGCGAAGGCCTCATCCATATTCATCTGTTCAACAGTTAAACCAAAGAGTGCTTGTAATTGATCGCTGTCATAAACACATGGCGAGAAACCACCTGGTGCTTCTCCAACTGATCCGATTTTTCGATTCGCCAACTTTTCTAAAGCGAGAGCAACATCCGCTTCCGAGGCTAGCTCGCCACTTTTCAGCTCGAGAGTGGAAATGGGAGGAAGTTCTCCCATAAGTGCATTTGCTAACAATTCGCGCACTTCTTTTTCGTCGGCATTGCCGTGAATATGTCGGAGCGTTTGCCCAACATTAAGTAGGGCATGGGCCGCCAGGTTTACACCGCACATTGAATTCAACTTCAAGCGTTCGCCCACTTCGCCCGGTTCCCGCATAGACCAACCCAGAATCGGTCCAGCAACATTTCCCAAGAGCGCAACGGCGGGAGAGGCATCGGAGAAAGAGGCCATGAAGAGAATATGAAGATCGGCATCGGGGAGATTGACGGCGGCAACATCCTCCGAAGTCATTATGAGTTCTGCTGGTCCGACCACTTCGGCACCTAAATCAGTGAGAAGTTTTCGTGCGCTATCGAAATTTGCCTGTGCCCACCGTAAATCAAAGGTGGGTCTAGCTAATGCAACCAGTGCGACGCGCGTCATTGAACTCCCAGTGGTAAGACCTCTTGGCAGAGAGTGCCACCGAAAGGGCGGGTTCGTCAACGAATCTAGGGAACTTTTTTATAACAATAATTGGGGCTAATGGCGCAACAGGGCAGGCCGCTTTCGCTCATGCACGACCTGAATGGGCCAATGATCCTCAATGGTTAGGATTTCAAAGCCGGAATCGGTCATGATCAAGGTATCTTCCACTTTCCAGCCGGCGGCAGTCGGGTTCCAAGCGATCACATTGCCCGGCAGGATTGGCGTGGAATTCTGTGGCGTCGCCGGGAAGTCCCGAGGCAAATAGCCAGAAGAACCGCCCTGGTGATGATGGTGCCATTCGTTGGCATCGAATCCTTGATCTTCGTAGGCGCTCACGGCCTCGACCAGGACCTCACCAAAGGTGTTCCCGACCGTGGTTTGATCCAAAAAGGCAGCTTCGACTTCTAGAAGTCGCTGATATTGGTCAACGTCATGGTCGGAAAGTTCGCCAAAAGTCACAATTCTGGTTGCGCTGGCGATCAAACCCTTTCGGCGGGCGCAGATGGATGCGACGGCTCGATTTCCGACGGGTGAAACAGTGGGAAGTGCATGTCTGAAGAAAGGAGCGCGAATCTCTCCCGCGACTAACAGGACTACCGGCTCTAAGTTCCGAGCCCAGAGTTGTCCAGCGATAGCACCGGCGACTTCGACCTCACTCTCCCTTCCGGTGAGAGTTCGGAGCGCTTCATACATTGCTTTGGCCGAATCGGTGGCGATGGAGCGCAATCGCTCTACCTCTTCTTCGTTGAGTGCGCGCCGAAGGTTTTCAATTTCGGTTCCAATATTGAGACAGTCCGAATCCGCGGTATCCACGCCGACATGCGCGCCGTGCGGTAATTGAGATTCACGGCCTTGCCACCAGGGAACCGCAATGATGCGGCCGATTCCATTTAACTCTTCGGCATCAAGCCGAGGCGCCTCAATCACATTGGTAACAACAGTGACACCTTCTCTGGAAATAACCACATCGAGACAAGAGAGCTCCACAGTGGTTGGAATATTTGCCCGGCCACCGATCATCCAACCCACGTTGGCCTGTTTGCGGAGAACTACTGCATCGAGTTTCTTCTCATCCAGAAGTTGACAGATACGAGCATATTTTTCTGACTGTTCGCTATTCACTCTTCCATCTTAGTTTTTAATACCCTTACTTAATATAAGAATCAACTATTAATATTGAGCAATCGGGGTGTGGCGCAGATTGGTAGCGCGCGCCGTTCGGGACGGCGAGGTCGTGGGTTCAAATCCCGTCACCCCGACCACCTTCTTATCTTCTTACTTATCTTCTTACTTATCTTCTTATTTGATGGCACCGGTTCCGTTGTAACTGGAGTAGCGAATCCAATCCACATACATTTTGGTAGAAGTGAGATTTGGATCTAAATACGACTGATCGATGGCCACGTTTAGGATTAAGAAGAATGGTTGATCAAAAGGCCAGACGCCACCAGTTTGCGTAGTGATATTTGCCTTTGTGTTAGTGGCAAAGGCAACGCCATCGAAAGTAAAGGTAATTCCAGTTGGAGTCCAAAGCATTCCGTAGGTATGAAAATCTGCCGACAAGTTAAAAGTATTCGGCGTGTACCCGGTGTATCCCGCTCCACCTTTCCAATCGGAAGTAGATCCAGGATCATTTCCATGGATTGTTCCTTGAGATGTCGTGGTGCTACCACCTAGAACTTCTGCAATATCTATTTCGCCGCTATTGGGCCAACTCACTTTTCCAAAATTTGAACCGACAGGTGGAACGGGTGGCATGTAATTAGAACCAAGCATCCAAAAAGCCGGCCAAGGACCACGACCAGTCGGCATTTTGATTCGCGCTTCGATATTCCCATATTGGAAATTGATCTTGCCCTGTGTCCATAACCGGGAACTTGTCCAAGTGCCATTGCTCTTCTGTGCCGTAATTACCAGATTGCCATTTCCATCTTGCGCTGCGGCATCGGCGGTGTTTATTTCAATTTCACCAGTTCCATATCGGTATAAACCAATAGAGCTTCCATCGCCGATAAGTGGCGTCCAATACTGCGAATCTGGCTTGGTTCCGACCGCGTCGTTGAATTCCTGGCTCCAGATTAGCGCGGAGGGAATCGTGGTTGGGGTAGGTGAAGGTGAAGGTGAAGCACTTGGAGTTGGAGTGGGAGCTACTCCAGAAGAAATGATGTGAACGTCAACAATGTCCATAGATTGAGAAATTTGCGCGACTGTTCCGATTCTTAACCCAAACTGTCCGTAGATTGCGCCATTCGCCGCATTCAATGTATCAATTCCATTGGGTGGTGTCGATGCTGGTTCGCCCGTGAGAGAAGTATTGGTCAAAGTGAAAGTTACATTTCCTTGGCTATCTGTGTTCCCTGAAATGAGAGCTCCATCATTTGCACCAGCAGTATTTGAGACCCCTACTGATCCACAGGTAAATGTTGCTGTGCTTCCCCCGTAACCTTTGTTGGCTTGCAACCAAACTTGTTGATTTGCCATTGGCAGACCTTGTGCGTTGGTCACTTTCCACACCAATGCAAAGGTTGAAGATTGCAGCACATATGCATCTTTATATCCCAGCCCAGTTCCGTAAAACTGCGCCCAATCTTTTGATGCCGAAGTTTTATCAACTAAACCTAGTAGGCCAGTTGAGCCAGCGAGCAATACCGATCGAGGTAGACCAGTTCCAACGATTGTTGGAGTTGGAGTTGGAGTTGGCGTTGGAGTTGGCGTTGGCGTTGGTGTGGGAGTCGGCGTCGGTGCAGGTGCAGGTGCAGGTGCAGGTGCAGGCGCAGGTGCCGGAGTGGGTGTTGGCGTTGGAGTAGGTGTCGGAGTAGGTGTCGGAGTAGGTGTCGGAGTAGGCGTCGGAGTGGGTGTTGGCGTTGGTGTTGGCGTCGGAGTCGGAGTAGGTGTGGGAGTTGGCGTTGGAGTCGGCGTTGGAGTCGGCGTAAGTGTCGGAGTTGGCGTCGGTGTTGGCGTTGGCGTTGGACGAGGCGTTGGGGTGCGGGGAAACACCGGAGTTGGAATTGCAACAGGTGTCCGCTTTGGAATTGGGGTACGCGTTGAAGACGGTCTTGGTGTGGCCGAACTACTTGGCAATGCAACTGGAGTCGGAGTCGGCTTAATAGATGGCGTTGGCGTGCTTAATTTTGGCGCAACATATAAGGCCCAAATCAAACGACCACTTTTCTTCGTACAAAGATACTTTTTCTTTAACGAAATTGTTGTGGATCCCAATTTCTTACAAGCTGTTCCATTAATTGTTTTAGTCGCGCCCAGCGCCGGTTGAAGGCTGAAGGAGAAAGCTATAAGCAAAAGAAGAGTTACCGTTCTTTTGCTGCGCATTTCATAATGATAGCGCTTTCATAGCGATATTCCCTTCCTGATTAAGGGGGATTTGAGACATCTTGTATAGTCGCCACATAACATTTTCTATAGAGATTGGTTCAACTTGATTCCAGATGTCCGTTCCTTAAAGGTAGATACCCTTGAGCAGCGCGAACCAACTCTTTTTTCGATAGTTCGAAATGAGATAGCACTTCTTCCGGAGTTCTTCAGTCATTATCGTAATTTGGGAATTAATCAATTTATTTTTTATGATGATCATTCCAAGGATGGCACCCTGGAATATCTACTCGGCGAAGAAAATACTTCAGTTCTAACTTCAGATACTAATTTTGGTGAAGTGGTAGGTCTGTACAACAACGGAACCGAAATGAGATTTGTTCATTGGATGAAAGCCAACCTTCCAAAGCAATTTGTCCCCAATGGTTGGGTTTTAGTCGCCGATGCTGACGAGTTCTTGGTGCTACCAAAAGAGTTTCCATCCTTGCCTGAGTGCATCCAACATTTGGAGACTAGAAAAATTTCTCATATGACCGCCGCTATGGTTGAGCTTTACCCATTAACGCTTTCCCAACGAAATTCCCCGGTAGGTAATAGCGAAATTAGCCAAGCGATTTTCTTTGATCAAGGTCCGTATCATGAGTACGAAGATGGAAGATATGAACCTGCAATAAAATTTGAACGAGGAATAATTTCTAGACTTCTAATGCAACTTAATTCGCAATACCCAGAATTGGTGGAATCGATTCTGAGTGAATACGGCGTGGGTTTGAATGGGCCAAAATCATGGAAGGTTCCGTTAATAAATAATGGGGCCGGAGCGCGACACCTGCATGATCATGCAATTTACGAGGTGCCGAATTTGGATGTTTCAGGTGCGCTGCTTCACTATAAATTCACTTCAAACTTGGATGAAAAGATCGATTGGGATCTTAATTCCAAAGGTTATTACAGGTCCTCAGTACAGTACGTATTATTAAGGGAAATAATCAACAAGTTTGAAACAACTCCGCTAATTTCCAGCGAGTCCAGAATTTATAACGACATTGATTCCCTTTATGAAGCAGATGTAATTTCTCGTCCAATATTTCGTTGGTAAGTAATTAGCCCTTAGCTACAGCGATGGCTCCAACGTAATCAAAGAAACTTCTGGAGGAGATGCCACTCTTATTTTTGCAAAGGGACTGGTGCCCATTCCTGCGGAAACATTGAGCCACGGTTCGTCTTGCACTTTTGTTAAACCACGGGCGCGCCAGGTTGGTAAATCACAATTGGTCGTTAGAGCTTTACTTCCGCCAGGCCAAGGGAGTCGCACTTGACCACCATGTGTATGACCGGCAAAAATCATATCCAGTTGATCTTCCGACATAGATTCCAGAATTCGCAAATATGGAGCATGCGTGACTCCGATTGCAACATCGGCCTGCGGACTGGGCTCACCTGCAACTTCGCCATATTTATCCAAATTCAAATGGGCGTCGTCGGTGCCACGAAATTCAAGGTTACTTCCGTTAATTTTCAACAAAGCGCGCTGATGATTGACGTTAACCCATCCTTTGGATTGAAGCCCTGCATCTAGTTCTTGCCAAGGTAGTTCTCGGCCCAACTTTCTCCCCCCATGATCGCTTCTGAGGTAGGCCAGTGGGTTTTTAAATTTCGGTGCGTAATAATCGTTAGACCCGAAAACAAATACCCCAGGCAATGAAAGTAAATTGGAAAGCGCATCCAGGACAACAGGTACTGCCTTCATGTGAGCCAGGAAATCACCAGTGACAATCACCAGGTCGGGATTTAGGTCTTTCAAACTTTTTATATCGCCAATTTCAGAATGGCTGGAGGGTGTCAGGTGAAGGTCGGATATATGAAGCACGCGAATGTCTCGGGCGCCCAAGGACAAGATGGGGACCGATTCTCTTCGCACCTGATAAGCCATAGACATGAGAAGATACCCCTATGGGACTAAAAGAACGACTCCAGGCGGATCTGACTGAAGCGATTCGCTCCCGAAGTGAGGTCAATTCAGGCACAATCCGAATGGTTCTCACCGCAATTACCAACGAGGAAGTCTCTGGAAAGAGTGCTCGCACCTTGACCGAGGCCGAGATCATCACCGTTCTCTCCCGGGAAGCAAAGAAGCGTCGCGAGTCAGCGGAGGCTTTTACTGCGGCCAACCGCCCCGACCGTGCTGCTCAAGAGCGAGCCGAAGGTGAAGTCATCGCCCTGTACCTGCCGGAGCAGTTATCCGAGGTGCAAATCCAAGAAATCATCGCCGCAGCTATTGCCCAGTCTGGCGCCACTGGACCGGCAGGCATGGGACTGGTTATGAAAATAGTTTCCCCTCAAATCGCTGGCAAAGCAGATGGCGGATTAGTTTCAACTTTGGTTAAAGCAGCACTTGCTGGTTAATGAAATCGCGAGAAGGAGAAATAATGAAGTTTGAATATGTAACGGTGCCCTTGCTTTCACACGCAACCAAGCAAATCCTCGATACTTGGGGCTCGGAGGGTTGGGAGCTGGTTCAGGTCGTTCCCGCTCCTGGAACTGGCGAGCAGTTGGTTGCTTACATGAAGCGCGAGGCAAAATAAATGGATGTCGCAGCCAAACTTGCTGAACTTGGATTAGTCCTACCGGTGGCATCTCTTCCTGTCGCCGCTTACATCCCAGCGGTAAAGACGGGGAACTTAGTTTTCACTGCGGGTCAACTGCCACTTATTGATGGAAAAATTCCTCATATCGGAAAGGTCGATGGCGGAGTTACTCCGGAACAAGCAAAAGAGATGGCCCAGGTTTGCCTTCTCAACGCCCTGGCTGCAATCAATACCGTTGCAAATGTGGATGACATCGTCCGGGTTGTCCGAGTTGTTGGATATGTAAATGGCGTATCGGGTTTCATCAACTGTCCCTTTGTTGTGAACGGCGCATCAGAACTCCTTATAAAGTTGTGGGGAGACACCAATGGCAAGCACGCTAGATCTGCCATCGGCGTTGCCGAACTTCCATTGGATGCACCAGTTGAAATTGAATTAACAGTTGAACTCAAGTCATAAAAGTCGTCATTAAGTAATGAGAAGAGATATCCAGGCCCTGCGAGGCCTGGCTATTGTTTCGGTTCTTTTTTATCATCTGGAATTTTCGCAAGTAAAAGGCGGGTTTCTAGGTGTTGATATTTTCTTTGTGATCTCTGGCTTTGTTATCACTGCTCGATTGGATCGCGGCGATGGTGCGATCGGCAAAGAAATTGTTGCCTTTTATCAAAAACGATTAAAACGAATCTTGCCCGCCAGTTTGGCTGTTGTAATTTTGACGGCAGTGGCCAGTATCTATTTCATCTCCCCACTACAACTTAAATCAGTTGCTCATGATGCGCTCAATTCATCGCTCTTCTCGGCCAACATCGGTTTCCTCTTTCAACAGAGCGACTATTTGGCGGCAACTTCAAATGCCTCGCCTTTTCTTCACTACTGGTCGCTGGGAGTTGAAGAACAGTTCTACCTAATCTGGCCGCTGGCCTTCTTCTTTTTCTTTAAAAAGAAGAAGAAGTGGATTCCTGGATTCTTCCTGCTCTCGCTCATCTTCGCGCTGTGGCTGACTGGCGTTAATTCACTCAATTCCTTCTACCTACCCTTTTCAAGGTTTTGGGAGTTTTTAGCTGGAGCGACAATTGCGACAATTGCCCCCGCGCAACTTTCGGCAAGATCTCGAAAGGTACTGGGTTCATTGGGTTGGATTGCGATGGTTGCTTCGATCTTCTTACTCTCGACTCATAATGCCACTCCTGGTGTTACCACGGTGATTCCAGTTCTTGGCGCCGCTCTGGTGATTTGGTCCGCCTGGGAATTTCGAAGGTATTCACCGTTAGTTTGGCTCGGTGATATATCTTTCTCACTCTATTTAGTTCATTGGCCAATAATTGTTTTCCTTTATTCGCAAGGAGTGAGACCCGGAATCGTGAAGCAAATTCTAGTTCTCTCGTTGTCGCTCTTGATTGCTGTGCTCTCATACAAGTTTATTGAAAATCCATTTAGGTTCAATAAGAAATTGTCACTCTCAATTCCGCGGTGGGCACTAGTCGTTGCCATTATTGCTGGAGGAAGTTTCACTGGAGTCAATGTTGCTGCATCTCAAGCAAGCCTCAATCTAAAAAATGTAATCATTGATACGTCCTCTCCTGCGATTTATGCAAATGGTTGTCATCTAGATTTTAATATTGATTGGCCCAAGGGCGATTGTGCATTTGGGGACTTAACCAGCTCAACGACAATTGTTCTAGCCGGGGATTCACATGCCGCTCAATGGTTTCCCGTTTTGGAGCAATTGGCTACCGAACATCATTGGAAATTAATTGCTCGAACAAAGTCATCATGTCCGGCACTGATTCTTGAAACTCTCCGCTTCGGTGCACCGGATAAGTCATGTGGCAAATGGCAACAACTTCTGGTGGTAGAGATAAATAAAATCCAGCCGGCAATGTTGTTCATTGCTAATTACAGTCAAAATCGATATGGACTAGTAAACAATGCATCGGATTACACAAGTGCTTGGAATAACGGGCTAACAAATTTTGTCAGTGCGCTAACCATTGATCATTCGAAAATCGTACTCTTTGGTGATACTCCAAGACCGACTGCAAACATTCCCGAATGTTTAACTTTGAAAGCAAATGCGAACAAGCGGACCGCTTGTGACTTCGTGAATCTCTTAACTTCAACTTCTATGAGCGCTCCTACACTTGCCACACAACTTCATATTTATTTTCTCAATCCAGTCCCGTGGTTCTGCACAACGACCAAATGCCCAGCAATCAGCGGCGGCGTAAATGTTTATCGAGATGGCAGTCACTTAAGTGTCACTGCAGTGAAGAGCAAGAGCAACCAACTTTTGGCCGCGCTCAAGCGTTTTAAACTAAGTTAAAACTAACGCCCGCGTTTGCTCAATCGTTCAAAATCCAACACGACTACTGCTCGAGGTTCTAAGCGAACCCAGCCACGGCTAGCAAAATCGGCAAGCGCTTTATTTACGGTTTCACGAGATGCGCCAACTAGTTGAGCCAATTCCTCTTGAGTGAGTTCATGGTTTACGTGCAGGCCATCATCTTGTTGAACTCCGAAGCGACTGCCAAGATCCATCAGCGCTTTAGCGACTCGGCCAGGTACGTCCGAGAACACCAAGTCTGCAAGAACTTCATTGGTTCGACGTAACCGTTGAGCTAACCGTTCCAAAAGTTGAAGTGCAACTTGTGGTGAGCGTGTGACCAAACCAATAACCTGGTCATGGGAGAGCGCCAAAAGTCTGGTATCGGTGACCGCTGTCGCTGTTGCAGTGCGTGGCCCTGGATCGAAGAGGGAAAGTTCCCCAAACATTTCACCAGGTCCAAGGATTGATAATAAGTTTTCGCGACCATCAGTGCTGGAGGTACCTAACTTCAGTTTGCCCTCGACAACTACGTAGAGCCGATCGCCTTCGTCGCCTTCTTTAAACAAGGTATCACCACGGTTTATTCTGATTTCCACCATGGAGGAGCGCAAGGAGGAAGCATCAGCATCATCCAATGCACTAAATAGCGGGGCGGTTCTTACTCCGGCTTCATCTGTCAGATTAGTCACAAAAAGAGTTTATGCCCTTTGGTCGAGCAGTTCCAAACGGCGTAGCCTTTCCCGATGATGGAAAGCACCTCCGAACGCCGCAACCGCGCTCGGGCGATGTATCGAGTGCTCACCAAGCGCTATCCCGAAGTTCGGTGCGAGTTGGATTTCGGCTCTCCGTTTCAACTCTTGGTTGCAGTGGTGATGTCGGCTCAGTGCACTGACAAGCGGGTCAACCAGGTTACCCCCGCACTTTTTCGAAAGTTTCCCACTGCCAAACGAATGGCTGGAGCTCCCATTGCCGAGATTGAAGATTTAATCCGTTCCACCGGATTTTTTCGGGTGAAAGCGCGAAATATTAAATCTCTCAGCGAGCGGATCATGAACGATTTCCAAGGCGAAGTTCCAGCAAGCTTGGAAGAATTAATCACCCTGGATGGGGTGGGGCGAAAGACTGCCAATGTGGTCTTAGGCCACGCCTTTGGTATTCCTGGAATTACCGTGGATACCCATTTCGGCCGGCTCAGTCGCCGTTTTGGTTGGACCGAAGCGGAAGACCCGGTGAAAGTGGAGTTTGCCGTCGCCCTGCTAATCCCAGAAAAGGAATGGACCAACCTTTCCCAACGGATGATTTGGCACGGCCGAAGAATCTGTCATTCCCGAAAGCCAGCCTGCGCGGCCTGCCCTTTGGCCAACTTATGCCCTTCTTATGGCATGGGCGAAATGGATAAAGTTAAAGCCATGGCGATGGTCAAGAGCGATGCGGACTTCCGATGAAATTATCAACCAGAGCCGGAATCGGATTGCTTGCACTTTTCGCGCCATTGGTTCTGCCCAATCAGGTCCAAGCCTCTGCTGGGAAAGTGGTCGCCTGCACAAATTTGGTTCATAGCGCCGTCAAAAAATCTGATACCTCATTACCGTGTTTGGATGGTGGCGCTGGAGCAACCTTTCAATCCTTGCGTGGACCGATCGTGGTTAATGTATGGGGCTCCTGGTGCGCGCCATGTATTGAGGAGATCCCACATTTCCGAGCACTTGCCGCAACAAAGAAAATTGCGATCGCAGGTATCGATGTGGAAGAAAAGAATATGCAGTCGGGCAGAAAGTTTGTTCTGAGCCATGGCATGACCTGGCCCATTCTCTTTGATCCCGACGGCCGGACTAAAGGGATCTTTGGCTTGGGAGTTCCTGTCACTTGGTTTATAGATAGTGCGGGAAAAGTGAAGTATCGCCAAATTGGAACGATCCATTCTGATAAAGCGCTCTTTGATTTGGTTCGGAAATACTTGAAGGTTTCGTTATGACCTATAACTGGGTTGATGTGATCGCCGGGTTGTTGATTATTGCCGCATTTTTCCGCGGTTATCACGCCGGATTAATAGCCACCTTACTTTCGGCGGTTGGATATGTGTTGGGCGGGCTCACGGGGTTAATCCTTTCGATGCATTTTGTTAAGGGTTGGCTTCAGGTCTGGAGCAAGATTGGTCTAATTCTGACTGCCATATTTTTCGCTGCTGCAATTGGGGAATATTTATTTCGAAGAGTTGCAAAATTCTTTCATTCGAAAATTCTCTTCGGTCCCTTTAAGTGGCTGGACTCATTGGCTGGTGGGATTTTTTCAGTACTGCGCTCGCTGATAATTTTTTATTTAGTAAGCGCGCTGCTGATTTTTTCGCCATGGGTATGGGCACAGAAGAATGTACCAACCAGCCAGATTTATACCCAGATTCATAAATATGCCCCAGAAGTGATCACCAAAATAACCACTCAAATTGAGAGCACGCTGACAAAGAAAGGTAAGTGAATTTAGCTAATTGCTAAATTTATTAATCTTCTGATTTACCAGTTTTCAAACCCTCTTGGATCAGTTTCATGACATTTGGGTCTGCCAATGTAGTTGAATCGCCAACTGCTCGATGTTCGGCAACGTCGCGAAGTAATCGACGCATAATTTTTCCGCTTCGAGTTTTTGGAAGTTCGTTGACCACCATTATTTGTCGTGGCTTTGCGATGGGTCCAATTTCCTTGGCAACATGATCGCGAAGTTGCTTGACCAAAATTTCACCTTCAGCATGGTCAATGCCACCACGCAAAATAACGAAAGCAACAATTCCTTGCCCAGTCATTTCATCCTTAGCTCCAACGACGGCAGCTTCGGCAACTGCTTCGTGGGAAACCAATGCCGATTCAACTTCAGTGGTAGAGATTCGGTGGCCCGAAACGTTCATAACATCGTCCACGCGGCCAAGTAACCAGATTGCTCCGTCGTCGTCGAGCTTGGCACCGTCACCAGCGAAATACATGCCATCAAAACGAGACCAGTAATTCTCCTTGTAGCGCTCAGGCTCACCCCAGATTCCGCGCAACATTGCCGGCCATGGTTCTGTTAAGACTAAATAGCCACCGTGGCCATTGCCCATAATGTTGGCGTCATCATCAATAACAGCAATGCTGATTCCAGGGATCCCCCCCATTGCCGAACCCGGTTTTGTTGCAGTAACACCTGGCAGTGGCGAAATCATGATTCCACCAGTTTCGGTTTGCCACCACGTATCGACGATCGGACAGCGATTTCCGCCAATCACGTCGCGGTACCACATCCAAGCTTCTGGGTTGATTGGTTCGCCGACCGAACCTAGAACTCGAAGTGAAGTTAGATCGCACGAATTTGGAAATTCATCGCCCCACTTCATCCAGGTACGAATCAAGGTTGGCGCGGTGTAAAGAATCGATACTTTATATTTTTGAATAAGTTCGAAAATTCTTGATTTAGTTGGTGTATCTGGAGTGCCTTCGTACATCACCTGAGTGGCGCCGTTAATCATGGGTCCATAAACCACGTAAGAGTGGCCGGTAATCCATCCAATATCTGCGGTACACCAATACACATCGGTTTCGGCCTTCAAATCAAAGACCATTTTGTGGGTGTAGGCGGCTTGGGTTAAGTAACCACCAGTAGAGTGAAAAATACCCTTTGGCTTTGCAGTGGTTCCGGATGTGTACAGAATGAAGAGAACATGCTCGCTGTCGAAAAATTCGGCTTCATGTTCTTCCGATTGGCGTCCAACAATTTCATGCCACCAGACATCCCGACCTTCCACCCATTCTGTGTCTTGGCCGGTTCGCTGCACGACTAAAACATTCCGTACATTGTGCTCACCTTTGAGCGCCTCATCGACGGCAGGTTTGAGCGCAAACGGTGCACCACGGCGATAACCGCCGTCAGAAGTGATGACGAGCGAAGCATCGGCATCTTGAATTCGCGAAAGAAGTGAGTCTGCAGAAAACCCACCGAACACGACCGAGTGCGCGGCACCGAGTCGAGCGCAGGCAAGCATTGCAATCGCAGCTTCAGGAATCATCGGCATATAAATTGCGACGCGATCTCCGGCTTTGATGCCAAGTTCGATCAATGCATTTGTTGTCTTCTTAACTTCAGTAAGCATCTGCGAATAGGTGATTTTTCGTGTGTCGCCGGGTTCGCCCTCAAAATGAAAGGCAACGCGTTCCCCGCGGCCTTCTAGGACATGTCGGTCTAAGCAGTTGTAGGAAGCGTTGATCTTTCCACCGATGAACCATTTTGAATATGGAAGGTTCCATTCCAAGGTTTGATCCCAAGGCTTTGCCCAATGCAAATTTCTCGCCTGCTTCTCCCAGAAGGCCAACCGGTCATTAGCTGCTTCGGTGTAAAGCGCCGCCGTCCCATTGGCTTGAGCGATAAATTCTGAAGACGGGGGAAAGGTGCGATTTTCGGCGGAAAGATTTTCTACAGCATCACCGTGCAGGTTCTCGGAAGTCATTTGTGGAGATTACCAGCGCAAAGTTTTCCCCACTATCTCCTAGCCAATAAAAATGACCTTTCTTATCTGCGTACTTTCGGTACATCAGTTCTTCATCAACCGAAAGGAATAGAAATGGGCTTTGCATTGAATCTTCTTTCTCGGGTTCACTTTGTGACCTCGATCGTGTCCACCGTTGGCAAGGTGGCTATGAAAGTGGGGAAGGGGTTACTCCACTCCAATTTGGGCTTTTTTGGGCTGGATCGGATTTTCACCTTCTTGGGCCTGAACTAGTCGGCGACGGGGCCGATTTTTAGCCCAAAAGCTGGCAAACCGGCCGATTTTTTCCAATCCGCCCCAAAATGTGGTGGGATAGGGCGTAAGCCTCACCGTCTGACCCAATGGCGTGCCTTCGGTCTGAGAATTACACCGAGAATTCCACATCATTATTTGGGAGATGAAAAATGCCTATTGCAACCCCTGAGATTTACGCCGAAATGTTGGACAAGGCAAAGGCTGGTGCCTTCGCTTATCCGGCCATCAACGTCTCCTCTTCACAGACTTTGATTGGTGCACTACGCGGCTTCGCAGAAGCAAAATCAGATGGCATTATTCAAATCTCTTGGGGCGGCGCGGAATATCTCTCCGGCTCAACCGTAAAAAATATGGTCGATGGTGCAGTGGCATTGGCCGAGTACGCACATATCGTTGCAAAGAATTATGGAATCAATATTGCAATCCACACCGATCACTGCCCAGCCGAAAAGTTGGATGGTTTCATGCGCCCACTTCTGGCCTTCGGTGCAGATCGCATCAAATCTGGCAAGGCACCTTTATTTAATTCCCACATGTGGGATGGCTCGGCAGTTTCTATGCCAGAAAACATGACCATTGCTAGTGAACTCATTGATAAGTCATTAGCCGCCCGGACTCTCCTGGAAATTGAAATTGGAGTTGTTGGTGGCGAAGAAGATGGAATTGAAGCAAAGCACGACGCAAAGTTGTATTCCACGCCAGAAGATGCACTTCTCACCATTGAAACATTAGGTTGGGGTGAGCGCGGTCGATACATGGTTGCTGCAACATTCGGAAACGTCCACGGCGTTTACAAGCCAGGCAATGTCGTCCTTCAGCCAAAAATTCTGAAGACTCTGCAAGATGCAGTAGCCGCTACTAAGGGCCTGCCTGCTGGTTCTAAGCCAATGGATTTGGTTTTCCACGGTGGTTCTGGTTCATTGCTTTCAGAGATTCGCGAAGCCTTGGATTACGGTGTTGTAAAGATGAACATCGATACCGATACCCAATATGCATTTACCCGTCCAATCGCTGATCACATGCTGAAAAATTACGACGGCGTCTTGAAGATTGATGGCGAAGTCGGAAATAAGAAGGCCTACGATCCACGCGCTTGGGGTAAAGCTGGCGAAGCTGGAATTGCAAAGCGCGTTGTTGAAGCATGTGAAGATCTACGTTCTACTGGCACTTCGCTCGTCTCCTAATCCATTTCAAGCCGTCAACTAATAAAGGAAGGCCACAATGCCTGCCATAGTTCTGTTAGGTGCCCAGTGGGGCGACGAAGGCAAAGGTAAAGCAACCGATCTCCTCGGAGATCGCGTTGATTACGTTGTCCGATACCAAGGTGGCAATAATGCTGGGCATACCGTCGTCATTGGCGATCAGAAATATGCGTTGCACTTGTTGCCTTCTGGAATCTTGAGTCCCACCTGCGTCCCGGTAATTGGAAATGGCGTGGTCATAGATCCTTCCGTCCTTCTTCAAGAGATCAAGGGATTAAATGAGCGTGGAATTGATACTTCGAAATTGAAGATCAGCACCAATGCTCATTTGATTACCCCTTATCACCGCACTATCGACAAGGTTTCAGAACGCTTCCTTGGAAACTCGAAAATCGGTACCACCGGTCGAGGCATAGGACCTGCTTATGCCGACAAGATCAACCGAATCGGAATCAGAGTCCAAGATCTTTTTGACCCCTCAATCCTTAAGCAAAAAATCGAAGGCGCACTTCGCGATAAGAACCAAGTTCTCACCAAGGTCTATAACCGAAAAGGTTTGGACGTGGAACAGGTTTTTGAAGAGTACTTGCAGTACGCCGACATTCTGCGCCCTTATGTCACTGACACTGGCTTGCTTTTAGATCAAGCGTTGAAAGCGGGCAAGTATGTACTTTTGGAGGGTTCACAAGGAACGCTGCTAGATGTTGATCATGGAACATATCCATTCGTCACCTCTTCCAATCCAACTGCTGGAGGTGCATCTACTGGTTCCGGAATCGGACCAACGAAAATCACTCGCGTCATTGGAATTTTGAAGGCTTATACGACCCGAGTTGGTTCAGGTCCATTTCCTACAGAGCTCTTAGACGAAGATGGCGAAAAACTTCGCACCATCGGCGGGGAAGTTGGCGTAACCACTGGCCGAAATCGTCGTTGTGGTTGGTTCGATGCGCCGATTGCCCGCTATGCGACTCGCGTTAATGGATTGACCGATTTCTTCCTGACAAAACTTGATGTGCTCAGCGGCTGGGAGAAGATTCCAGTCTGCGTGGCCTATGACATCGATGGAACTCGGGTAGAAGAACTTCCAGCTTCGCAATCGGATTTCCACCATGCAAAACCAATTTATGAATATCTGCCTGGCTGGCAAGAAGATATATCTTCTGCGAAAACTTTTGAAGATCTACCTGCAAATGCTCAGGCCTATGTGAAGTACCTTGAAGATATTTCTGGCGCCCCCATGAGCGCAATCGGAGTTGGACCTGGTCGACTTCAAACCATTTCGGTACGGGATCTCATTTGAGAGTTCTGCTGATTGGTTCCGGCGGGCGCGAACACGCGTTAGCAGTCGCGCTCAATCGAGATCCTTCACTCACAGAACTCCATGTAGCTCCGGGCAATCCTGGGATTGAAGAAGTTGCACTTTGTCATGGCATCAACATTGATGACAATGTCGAAGTTCTTCGATTAGCTAAGGAATTGCAAATCGATTTAGTCGTCGTCGGTCCAGAAAAACCTCTCGTTAATGGTTTAACCGATTTATTGCGGGCTAGTGGCATTGCCTGCTTTGGGCCGTCGAAAGCAGCAGCTGAATTAGAAGGTTCTAAAGACTTTGCCAAAAAAGTCATGAGCGATGCGGGAGTGCCAACAGCAAAGAGTTTTACCTGCGCCAACCGCCAAGAAGTTGAAGCCGCTTTAGATTCCTTCGGTGCCCCCTATGTGGTCAAGCACGATGGATTAGCCGCAGGCAAAGGTGTAGTCGTCACCGACGATCGAGAAATTGCCATTGCTCATGCGCTGCAAAGCGACCGGGTGGTCATTGAAGAATTCTTGGATGGGCCTGAAGTTTCCCTCTTTGGAATATCTGATGGAATTCATGTAATTCCGATGCAGCCAGCGCAAGACTTTAAGCGAGCATACGACGGGGATTTGGGTCCAAATACCGGGGGAATGGGTGCCTATTCACCCCTTCCATGGGCTCCCGATGACCTTGTTGAGCAAACCCTGCGCGAAGTTCTAAACCCAACCATCCAAGAGATGGCGGCCCGAGGCACGCCCTTCGTGGGTTTGCTGTACGCGGGTTTGGCGCTGACCAATAAGGGAACAAAAGTCATTGAGTTCAACGCCCGATTTGGCGATCCAGAAACTCAGGTCCTGTTGCCTCGGCTTAATACCCCTTTGGCAGATCTGCTCTTCCGTGCGGCAACGGGAAAATTGAACTCGCAGGAAGAACTGGAATGGTCGGAGAAGTCTGCAGTGACCGTGGTTCTGGCTAGCTCGGGTTACCCCGCCGCCCCAATCACAGGCGAACCCATCCTTGGGATTGCCCCCATAGATCAATCTTTCGTTTATCACGCTGGAACCACACGTCGGGATGGCATCTTGCACTCCAGTGGCGGTCGAGTCCTTTCTGTGACCGGATTGGGCGAAGATCTGACCGAAGCTCGGGATCGTGCCTACCGAACAATTTCGGCGATCACTCTTCGCGATAGCCATTATCGAAGCGACATCGCGCTAAATGCCGCCATTGCCGAGAAGGGCAACTAGATGCGAGAGAATGCTCCCGTGAACCTTCTGGCTAACCGATATGCATCGGCCCAGATGCGAGCAATTTTTTCGCCGGAATCCAAGATTATTTCCGAACGCAAATTGTGGATTGCAGTCATGCGTGCCCAAACTGTTTTGGGTCATTCCATTTCCGAAGAAGTAATTGCCGACTATGAAAAAGTTATCGACCACGTTGATTTAGCATCCATCGATGCTCGCGAGCGAGCGACCCGACACGATGTCAAGGCTCGGATTGAAGAATTTAATGCGCTCGCTGGCCACGAAGCTATCCATGCTGGAATGACCTCTCGCGATTTAACCGAAAATGTTGAAGCGATGCAGATTCGGGATGGGCTGGTCTTAGTTCGAGACCGCGTGATCGCAGTCCTTGCGCTACTTGGCGCCAGAGCAACGCAATACATAGATCAACCGATTGCTGGTCGTTCTCACAATGTTCCAGCACAAATTACAACTTTGGGCAAGCGTTTTGCATCCGCCGCCGAAGAATTACTTTTTTCCTACGAGCGACTTTCTCATTTGATTTCTCGCTACCCAATTCGCGGCATCAAAGGCCCGGTTGGAACTGCGCAAGATTCCCTGGATCTTCTTGGCTCGTCAGAAGCCCATGCATCACTAGAAAAAATGATCGCCCAGTATTTAGATTTTGAAAATGTTCTGGATTCCACCGGACAGATTTATCCTCGCTCTTTCGACTACGACGTGATCACTACATTGGTTCAGTTAGCTGCGGCACCATCTTCATTTGCTACATCGGTTCGATTGATGGCCGGGGCGGAATTGGTTACCGAAGGCTTTAAAGCCGGCCAAGTAGGTTCTTCGGCAATGCCACATAAAATGAATACGCGTTCGTGTGAACGAGTCAATGGATTGGCAGTAATTTTGCGCGGATATTCATCAATGATCGGAGAACTTGCCGGAGATCAATGGAATGAAGGCGACGTATCTTGCAGTGTGGTTCGCAGAATTGCGATTCCAGATGCGTTCTACGCCTTCGATGGTTTGATCGAAACTTTCTTGACGGTGTTGATGGAGTTCGGCGCCTTCCCAGAAGTTATCGCCGCAGAATTAGCACGTTACTTGCCGTTCTTAGGAACAACAAAGATTTTGATGGCCTCGGTTAAGGCTGGCGTTGGCCGAGAAATCGCACATGAGGTAATTAAGGAGCATGCAGTTGGCGCCGCGCTTGGAATTCGTGCGGGCAAACCCAACACCATGTTGGATGCAATCGCTGCAGATCAACGCATCCCATTGGATAAAACCCAGTTAGAGAAGCTCCTTTCACAACCTTTGGAGTTTACGGGTGATGCTTTTGCACAAACCGAAAGAGTCATTAATCGCATTGAAGCGATAACTTCGGCGCATCCTGCCGCAGCGCAGTATCGACCAGGTTCTATTCGGTGACGCTGGTGCTTAGCGGGTGGACCCATCTGCGCAGCGGAAAAGTACGAGATCTCTACACAAATAACTCCGGTGAACTTCTCTTAGTCGCCTCTGATCGGATATCGGCATTTGATTATGTCCTACCAACTGCAATTCCAAATAAGGGCCAGGTGCTCACACAACTTTCACTCTTTTGGTTTGAATTACTTAAAGATGTTGTGCCAAATCATTTGATCACCACCGAAGTACCGGCAGAAGTTGCTGGGCGGGCTGTAATTGTGAAACCGTTGAATATGTTTCCCGTTGAATGCGTGGCACGTGGGTATCTGACTGGATCCGGATGGTTGGAATATCAGCAAACTCAAAGTGTCTGCGGAATCCTGCTTCCTTCTGGCCTTATGGATGGTTCCAAGTTACCTGAGCCAATATTCACTCCGGCTCGTAAAGCTGACATCGGCGATCATGATGAGAATATTGATTTTGAACGGACCATCGAAATGATTGGTATCAACGATGCAACCACACTCCGAGATCTAACTCTTCAACTTTATTCTCGCGCGCATGATTACGCAGCGACAAAAGGAATCATCCTGGCGGATACCAAATTTGAATTTGGAACGGATTCCACCGGAACAATCTGCCTCGGCGATGAAGTGCTTACTCCCGACTCATCGCGGTTTTGGTCTGCGGAAAGTTGGAAACCGGGTGGCGCACAACCTTCCTACGACAAACAATTTGTTCGGGACTGGTTGCTTTCAACCGATTGGGATCGAAAGAGTTCACCACCAGAGCTACCTGCGGAGATAGTTCGAAAAACTCAAGAGCGTTACGAAACGGCCTACTCAGTTCTGACCGGAAGGAATATCTAGCGATGGCAAAGATTATTGTGGAAGTAATGTTGAAACCAGAAATTTTGGACCCACAGGGTCAGGCGGTAGGAAATGCTCTTCCTCGGTTGGGATTTACATTTGCGACCTCGGTTCGGCAAGGAAAGAGATTTGAAATTGAGATGGTTGGCCAGCCAACAGATGCGCAAATGGCCGACATTCATAAGGCAGCCGAAACTTTGCTCTCCAATCCAGTGATTGAGACTTACCTGATTAAGGTAGAAAACTAATGAAGATTGGCGTCGTTACTTTTCCGGGTTCGCTAGATGATCGAGATGCGTTACGCGCCATTGAGATGGCTGGTGGTCAAGGCGTCTCGCTCTGGCACGGCAGCGACAATCTCAAAGAGGTACAAGCAGTTATCTTGCCCGGAGGTTTTTCTTACGGTGATTATCTTCGTTGCGGAGCTATTGCTCGATTCGCACCGATCATGTCTTCGATCATCATTGCCGCAGAACATGGTTTTCCAGTGCTAGGAATATGCAACGGGTTTCAGGTATTAGCCGAAGCTCACTTGCTCCCAGGAGCGTTAACCCGAAATCACGAACTTCACTTTTTATGTAAGGACCAGCCGCTTCGAATTGAAAACAACAACACTATGTGGACCAGTGGCTTCCAGATGAACCAGGAAGTTATCATCCCATTAAAGAATGGCGAAGGCTCTTATCAGTGCGATGATGCGACCTTAAATATTTTGGAATCCGAAGGACGCGTAGTGGCTCGATATTTAGGCCAGGATCCAAATGGTTCGCGAAACCTTATCGCTGGCATCACCAATGAACGCGGAAATGTTGTTGGTTTAATGCCACATCCAGAGCATGCTGTTGAAACGCTCACCGGCCCTTCCGAAGATGGCCTCCCATTTTTCACTTCAATCCTTCACCAATTGGTAGGTCGCTAATGGCTTTAGATACCGTTTCCATCGCGCAGGAGACTCCGGATACGGCGCAACCGTATAAAGAATTAGGTCTTAAAGATGATGAGTATCTTCGAATCAAATCAATTTTAGGAAGACGTCCAACATCATCTGAATTAGCTATGTATTCGGTCATGTGGTCCGAGCATTGCTCATATAAATCTTCCAAAGTGCACTTAAAGCAATTTGGCGAGAAAGCCCCACATTCAGATGCTCTTTTGGTCGGAATCGGTGAAAATGCTGGCGTCGTCGATGTTGGTCAAGGCTACGCAGTTACCTTCAAAATTGAATCGCACAATCACCCCTCATTCATCGAGCCCTATCAAGGTGCGGCCACTGGCGTGGGCGGAATCGTTCGAGATATTTTGACCATGGGCGCCCGTCCCATTGCGGTGATGGATCCACTTCGATTCGGTTTAGCAGATGCACCTGATACTCATCGCGTCCTGCCAGGCGTCATTGCCGGTATCGGTGGTTACGGGAATTGTTTGGGATTGCCCAACATTGGCGGCGAAATAGTCTTTGATGAAACTTATGCTGGAAACCCATTAGTTAATGCCCTTTGCGTCGGTGTAATGCGTCATGAAGATATCAAGTTAGCTAAGGCCCATGGCACCGGAAATCTTGTCGTTCTCTTTGGTGCTAAAACCGGCGGTGATGGAATTGGTGGAGTCTCAGTCCTGGCCTCGGAAACTTTCAATGCCGCTAAACCAACAAAGCGTCCTAGTGTTCAAGTAGGCGATCCATTTGCCGAAAAAGTCTTGATTGAATGTTGTCTAGAAATTTTCCATGAAGATTTAGTTGTGGGAATCCAAGATTTAGGTGGCGCTGGCTTATCTTGTGCCACTTCAGAATTAGCATCTGCCGGCTCAGGTGGTATGAATATTCAATTGGAAAAGGTTCCACTTCGAGATCCATCGCTTTCGCCAGAAGAGATTTTGATGAGTGAATCGCAAGAGCGAATGTGTGCAATTGTCGAACCAGAAAAAATCAAGCGATTTATGGCTATCTGCAAGAAGTGGGATGTGACTGCCACCGTGATTGGTGAAGTCACCGACGGTCTTCAATTAAATATCACTTTTAATGGTCAATTGATTGTGGATGTTCCGCCACGAACCGTTGCCCACGAAGGTCCGGTTTATAACCGCCCGATCGCTGAACCGGAGTATCGAAAGAGCCTTCAACCAATTTCCTCCGCAGTACCAAGACCAACTTCGCCAGAAGAAATTAAGTCGGCAATTTTGAAGTTAATGAGTTCGCCTAACTTGGCCGATAAATCGTGGGTTACTTCCCAATACGACAAATATGTTCAAGGAAATACCGTCTTAGCTCAACCCGAAGATGCAGGCGTAATTCGCCTTGACGAAGTCACAAATCTTGGTGTGGCAATCTCCACCGACGCGAATGCCCGCTGGTCGTATTTAGATCCGTACGAAGGTGCCAAATTAGCATTGGCTGAAAGTTGCCGAAATATTGCCGTGGCAGGGGCAAAACCATTAGCAGTGACTAACTGCTTGAACTTTGGCTCGCCCGAAGACCCCGGTGTCATGTGGCAATTCGCCGAAACGGTTCGTGGCCTTGCCGATATCTGCTTAGAACTTGGGCTACCTGTAACCGGTGGCAATGTTTCTTTCTATAACCAAACTGGTTCCGTCGCTATCTTGCCGACTCCGGTAATTGGGGTCTTAGGGGTCATTCAAGATGTTCGCGAACGAACCCCAATGGGAATTTCTCGCGAAGGTCTAGAACTATTTATTCTCGGAAAATTTGATGACAACCTTTCGGGAAGTGAATGGGCACATCTTTTTGGGGAAATCGGAGATAGTTCTCCGGTCTTGGATCTAGCCCAAGAAAAAAGTCTGATTAATTTCTTGCTTGCCGGACAATCTCTCTTTGATGCAGCCCATGATTTAAGTAATGGTGGTCTTGCGGCTGCAATTTCAGAGATGGTTCTCCGCCACGGAATTGGCGCCAAGATCACCGTTGAAAGCGCTGGGATACAACTTTTTGTGGAAACGCCTGGCCGAGTAATTGTTGCCGTGAATACCGCCAATGCAGAAGCTGTGGTTGAACTGGCTCAAACCCATGGCGTGGAAATATCTTCACTTGGATCAACCGGTGGCGATGCCTTGTGTATCAATGATTCGGTGATTCCGATTCTTGAACTTCGTGCAGCTTTTGAAGAAACTTTTCCGAAGCTATTTGGATAGGCCATGCGAGATCCCGTTCTACTTCAGGAGGTGAAAGAGATTTTGTCCAAACTCTCTGAACTGGCACCGGGAAATTCGGTTGAAGTGCGAATCCCGCCTTATTCGGCGATTCAATGTGTCGCCGGATCCAAGCACCGTAGAGGCACACCACCCAATGTTGTAGAGATGAGCCGAGAAACTTTGTTGGATTTAATCTCCAATAAAATTGATTGGTCCAGCGCAGTTGCGTCTGGCGCTGTCCAAGCCAGCGGGGATCGCGCGGATTTATCCGAACTTTTCGTGCAGTTGGCACAAACAATTAGGATCAGACCATGAGCCGGCGCCCCGATGGAAATTTAACGTATGAACTATTTCCTGAAGATCGAATGCCTCAGGATGAGTGCGGCGTCTTCGGCGTGTGGGCACCAGGAGAAGAAGTAGCGAAATTAACTTTTTATGGACTTTATGCGTTACAACATCGAGGCCAAGAATCGGCCGGAATTGCAACTAGCGATGGCGAGCGAATCTTTGTTTATAAAGATATGGGATTGGTTTCTCAGGTATTTACTGAAAACGACCTAGCCACACTTACTGGATCGCTTGCTATTGGTCATTGTCGGTACAGCACCACCGGTTCCTCCACGTGGGCCAATGCGCAACCAACTCTTCGCGCAACCAACCATGGAACTTTGGCGCTTGCTCACAATGGCAACCTGACCAACACCGGCGACTTGGCCGAGTATCTATCTAAGAATGTTAAAGATGCCGCCGATTCTGGTTTTCATTCGACAACAGATACTGAAATCATCACCGCTTTGATTGCCGCCCAAGAGGGAAAGAATTTCGAAAGTTCGGCTCTTGCCGTGCTGCCGATGCTCAAAGGTGCGTTCTCTATGGTCTTTATGGATGAACACACCTTGTATGCCGCACGAGATCGCCATGGCGTCCGACCACTTGTAATTGGGAAATTAGATCACGGTTGGGTTGTTGCTTCAGAATCTGCCGCTTTGGATATTGTCGGTGCCGCCTTTGTTCGTGAAATGGAACCCGGCGAATTCGTAGCCATCGATCAAAATGGTCTTCGTTCACAGCGTTGGGCTCCTGCCGAACCCAAGGGTTGTATTTTTGAATATGTATACCTAGCTCGTCCAGATACTTCTATTTCAGGCAGAAATGTTCACGCCACCAGAGTTGCTGTAGGCGAACGGCTCGCGAAAGAACATCCAGTAGATGCTGATCTGGTTATTCCGGTTCCAGAGTCAGGTACTCCTGCTGCTGTGGGTTATGCAAAAGCTTCTGGAATCCCGTATGGCGCCGGGCTAGTAAAGAACTCCTACGTTGGCAGGACATTTATTCAACCCAGCCAGACGATTCGGCAATTGGGAATTCGCCTTAAATTAAATCCACTTCGGGAAATCATTGAAGGCAAACGGATCATCGTGGTTGATGATTCCATCGTTCGTGGAAATACCCAACGCGCTTTGATCAGAATGTTGCGCGAGGCTGGGGCTTTAGAAATCCATGTTCGCATTTCTTCACCACCAGTGAAATGGCCGTGCTACTACGGAATTGATTTTGCATCACGTGCAGAATTAGTCGCCGCAGGTCTTGAAGTTGAGGAAATTCGCCGATCTATCGGTGCAGATTCTTTAGGTTATGTTTCCCTCGAAGGCTTAATTGAAGCGACCACCATTGCTGCCGAAAATCTCTGTTCGGCTTGCTTCACTGGTGAGTACCCGATTGAAATTCCTGCCGATCTTTCCGCAGGCAAAAATTTATTAGAGATTGTGAACCGTCACGAATGAGTACATATTCGCAAGCCGGGGTAGATATTGAAGCCGGCGACACCGCAGTTGAACTAATGAAGATTCATCTTGCGAAGGCTCGTCGCTCCGAGGTTGTTGGAGACATCGGTGGATTTGCCGGTTTATTTGATGTTTCCGCGCTTAAGAAATTTAAGAAGCCATTGCTAGCAACTTCAACTGATGGAGTCGGAACTAAAACCGAAATAGCTCGAGCAATGGGCAAGTACGACACCATCGGTGAAGATCTCGTCGCCATGGTCGTTGACGACTTAGTTGTCTGTGGCGCTGAGCCACTTTTTATGACTGATTACATTGCCGTTGGAAAAGTCTTTCCCGACCGAATTGCTGAAATAGTTTCTGGAATTGCCAAAGGATGTGTGAAAGCAGGAACCGCCTTAATTGGGGGCGAAACCGCCGAACATCCAGGCCTACTTGGCGAAGATGAATTTGATATCGCTGGCGCGGCAACCGGAGCAGTAGAGGCTGCCAACCTCCTAGGAGCCGATCGCGTCCAAGCAGGGGATACCCTGATCGCGATGCCGGCCAGTGGCTTTCATGCCAACGGTTACTCCCTGATTCGACATATTCTCAAAAGCCAGGTCCTCAAGCTCGACCGCCACCTAGATGACCTCGGTATGACCTTAGGTCAGGTCCTCCTGACCCCAACCGAGATCTATGCCCTGGACGCGCTTGCGCTGATCAAAGGGCTTAAGGAGCAGTTGCACGCCTTTTCACACATCACGGGCGGAGGTCTTGCCGCCAATACTGCTCGGGTGATTCCACCCCATTTGAGCGCAATTTACGATCGCTCCACCTGGTCTTTGCCCTTCGAAATGGAGTTTTTGGCCGAAATGGGCAGCGTTCCCCAGGCAGATATGGAGCGAACTTGGAACTGTGGGGTTGGGATGGTGGCGATCGTGTCGGCTGAGGCTGCCGACCTAACTATCCGCTCATTGGCCGCCAGAGGCATGAAATCTTGGGCTTGCGGGGTGGTTTCTGTGGGTAACGGAGGGTCTGCGTTGGAAGGCGCGTACCAAGAGCGATAGCCTACGCCTCTGAAGAATTAACAAACCAAGTATTGGTAAGGGGGTCACGCGTATGGGGCGCGGCCGGCAAAAAGCAAAAGCAACCAAAGTAGCTCGCGATTTAAAGTACTCATCTCAAGACATGGATCTGGAGCGTCTGTCAAAGGAACTTCATGGCGAGATTAAAAGCGATGAAGAAGAGAACGACGATGACCCGTTCGCAGAGGGCAATTACATTCGTCGTGCATAAATAGATGCGTCCTACTCCGTATGTAGCATCACTTCGCGTTTACGAACCTTTATCCGCATTTGCTCCCTCGGAGCAATTGCGGTGGGAGAGTATTCCTGCCTCTGATGCGACGGAAAAAGAAGAGCAAGAACGAGCACTTCGCAGAATAATTGTGACGGAGCCTCCAGCACTTCGACCAGATGGTGCGCATATCCTGGAACTAGATGGTCAACGTTTTGTTTCGCCGTGGTCCACCGCAGCTAGGTGTTGGGCAGCGCTTGAAAATTTCAAAGGCTCAATGCCATTACCAGTCGTTCGTTTTATGATTCCAGAAAATATGGAAGAAGCGATCACAATCAATTCAGAACTGGTTGAAGACAAGATCGCACACATCATCACTGAAACATGGATGATTCCGCCGCGATGGTTCTCTCTCTTTCAAGTCTCTGATCGTATTCGTGGTCATGGCGATGAAGGCGCTTATACTTTTTTGAGAACCAGTATTTTGCAAGCGAAACAACGTTGTATGTATACCCATCAAGCGGTTGTGGGTTCTTTCGGAAATGGTCCGATCGAGCAAGAAATTGCAGATCTCCTTGCCTGGTTAAATCTTTTTCATCCGGAGTCAATTGTTGAATTAGATTACGGCGGATTGGCCAACTATCTAGAAAAAACCATGATTGAAAATGGCGAAGCTGGAATCGAAGATGACACATCAGTGGAAGATCTTCACAATTCGTTGGCGGGATTAACCAGCGGCGATGGCTTGATGGCTGGACAAGGTTATGAACGATTGATCTCCAGGTGGCGTCGCGTTGCCGCCATGGAATCAGCGATGTAATTTTCTTTTCATACTAGACTTTTGTTTTACTCGCCTGACCAGTCAATTGCAAAATAAATGTCAGCCAATTGTATGAATTGCGAGAATTGTTACTTATTATGTGCCAATAGCAAATGCCATTCGTACTAAGTGCTGTGCGGCGCCGAGTGCCTTAATCCTAAAGATCGCCATGGCGATCCCTATCTGACAGGAGAATCCAGTGACGATTCAGGATCAGGAAGTGCTCTTAACTCCCTCGGAAGTTGCCAAATTGTTCAGGGTTGATCCCAAAACTGTGACCAGATGGGCAAAGGCTGGCAAACTGACCTCCATCAGAACTTTGGGTGGCCACCGTCGCTACAAAGAATCTGAAGTGAAGTCTCTATTAGCGGCGGTTCAAATAAAAGGAAAATAAGCATGGCTGAAGGTCACAAAGATTCTACGAACCAAGATGCGAAGGCGCGGATGCTAGAAGCGCTCGCAAAAAAGCAAAAGGGAAGCAATACTGCTAAAGCTGGCGGTCCTTCGACCAGTTCGAAAATTGGAAGCGAAGCCGGCGCTAACGCACCCAAAATGTTTCGAAGAAAATCTGGTTCTGCCTGATCTTGGTTGATGCTCTTATTTGCTATTGAAAAATAGGTAAAAGAAGACAACAGTAGAGCGCATGGTTGAAAGAGAAGATTGGTCATTCGATACTCAGCAAATTCATGCCGGACAATTTCCTGACCCAACAACAGGATCTCGATCTCTGCCAATTTACCAAACAACGGCATATCAGTTTCGAGATACGCAGCATGCAGCTAATCTCTTCGGAATTGCCGAAGCCGGAAATGTATACACGCGCATAAATAACCCGACCCAAGATGCGGTTGAACAACGCTTAGCAACTCTGGAAGGTGGTGTCGCTTCCCTTTTAGTTGCATCTGGAATGGCGGCTACCGCTTATGCCGTGATGAATGTTGCCGAAGCCGGTGATCACGTTGTTGTAAGCCGAAATGTTTATGGTGGCACTTATAACTTATTCAATTACACCCTTCCCAAATTTGGGCTCCAATTTACTTTCGTCGAAGATGCAAGTGATCTTGATGCCTGGCGCGCAGCAGTTCGGCCCAACACTAAAGCTTTCTTTGGCGAAGGCATTTCAAACCCGCTGGGTGCAGTTTTGGATATTGAGGGCATTGGAAAGATTGCACATGAAGCCGGAGTGCCGTGGATTGTAGATAACACCATTGCTACTCCATATCTAACAAAACCAATTGAATATGGTGCAGATATTGTCACTCATTCCGCTACCAAGTTTCTTTCGGGCCACGGGAACGCGATGGTTGGCGCAATCATTGATTCAGGTAATTTTGATTTCGCAAAAAACCCAGAAAAATTCAAAGGATTTAATGAGCCAGACCCAAGCTATAACGGATTGGTGTACGCAAAGACTTTGGGCGTAGGTAGCGCCTTTGGCGCCAACTTGGCTTACATCTTCAAAGCGCGGTTGCAATTACTTCGAGACATTGGCGCATCGGTTTCGCCCTTTAACGCCTGGCTCTTGGCGCAGGGATTAGAAACCCTCAGTCTTCGCATGCAAAAGCACATTGAGAATGCGCAAGCGGTTGCCGAATGGCTCGAATCTCATGCGGGGGTGGACCACGTCAGTTATGCCGGACTACCAAGTTCGCATTGGTACGCCCAAGCCAGAAAATATGCCCCGAAAGGTGCGGGAGCAGTTATGTCGTTCGAAGTTTCTGGTGGGGCCGAAGCGGGAAAGAAATTTGTAGAGGCCCTGAAGTTATTTAGCCATGTAGCGAATATCGGTGATGTTCGTTCATTGGTTATTCATCCAGCTTCTACGACTCACTCCCAATTGAATCCAGAGGAACAGCTGAAGGCAGGCATAACTCCAGGAATGGTTCGATTGAGCATCGGACTAGAAGATCTAGATGACATCAAGTCCGATCTGGAATTGGGATTTACCGCTGCACATTAATCGTTTGCGGAGTTGATCTTTAGCGCTGTGCCAATGAATGTTGCATCCAAGGAGTAGAGCGGAAGCACGCATGCATTGAAGGCATGGTAGACGTCGGGCTTGCCGGACCAAGTACCTTCGCCAACCTGGAAATCTGGCGAAATTTCATGGTGCCAAGAACCAGCGCCTTTATCGATGTGATGATTACTAATAAATTGCCAATATTGGTTGTGATCTGACAGGTATGCATCATCGCCGGTGATCTTCCAAAGCGTGTAAGCAGTCATAGCGGCTTCGGCCACCACCCAGTGCATTCGAGACCTAACGAGGGGTTTTCCATCCCAGCCGATTGTGTACACAAAGCCGTCGGTGCCATCAATCGCCCAACCGCATTTTCGGGCAGTGGCATACAAATCAATCGCTGCCTGCCTCATCCACGAAAGATCTTCACCAGAACCTGCCATTTGAATTTCAACTTGAAGCGTCAACCGAGACCACTCCAGTAAGTGCCCGATGGTCACGCCATATGGACAGAACTTATCTGCCGGATTGTCGACGTTAAATTCTGGATCTGGAACCCACTTCTCATTGAAGTGTTCTGGCAAGAACCAGTTGTTATTGCGAGCGAATTCATCGACAGCTCGCTTGCAGATTCGGTAGGCACGATCTCGAAACTTTTCATCTCCAGTTACATCGTATGCAGCGCTCAGCGCTTCCACTGCATGCATATTTGCATTTATTCCTCGGTATCCATTCAGGCGAGAGAAGTCCTGGCTCCATCCATTCTTCATGAGTGAATATTCTTCGTCCCAAAAGTACTTCTCAATAATTCCATCAATCAGAGTGAAAAGTTCGTTCGCGCGTGGACTTCCAATTCCCTTGGCTGTAGCCGCCGCCAACAAAACGAACATGTGATCGTAAGCCAGTTTGTCTCCAGGAACTGCTTGACCATCATTAGCAATTGCATTGAAAAATCCACCACTGGAAGTATCCTGAAAAAGTTGGAGCAAGGATTGAACCCCGTAATCAACTAAATCTTTGGAATCCGACAAACCCAGCAGATGCGCAAGTCCAAAAATTTGGGTCATCCGACATTGAACATAGGCCTCACGGGGCATATCCGAATTTACCGAACCATCCGAATCTAGATATCCAAAACCACCATTGACCGCGACCGAACCCTTAGCAAAGTTGAGCAAAGAGTGTGCTTGGGCAAGTAGAAATTCCTCGCCATAAATAGTCCTGCCACTTGCATCCAGATCGCTATTGGTTCTCATTCTCGACACTTTAGGCGAGTAACAACGCAATTTCAATCCGTGTAATTAACCTACTTCAACGAAAGACTAAGTAAAGTTTTCGTTCCGCCCGGCGTAGAAGAGTCAGCGCTAGTACTGAGACCTAGGAATGAGAAATTCGTCAGATCTCCTAGGTCATTAAAACTTCCAGTGGAATTGATGTAGGTAAGTATGTCTTTGATGTTAAGGAATCCTTGAAAGAATCCAGGAGAAGGTATTACTGATTTGAAGGAACCAGAGTCACTTAGATGTTGCTTACTGTCATTCACTGACTTGATGACAGCTGCAAGTGCCTTGGCATCAGTCCCGATGTAGATATCGTTTCCAACTAACTTAATCTGCGATGCCAAGCCAGAGAGAAGGAAGTTCCCATCGATTAAATTGCGAACTATTTTGATTGCTTGGGCCGGCTGTGTAGGCGACAATTTCACCGCCAACAATGGGGTTTCCTTTGAAGTAGCACCGGGCAATACCACAATGGTTAGCGGCCCACTGAGTATTTGCTTGAGTTCTGCGACAGAAAGACCAAAATCGGAAAGTGTTGAGGATTGACCATTATCCACTAGGGCTTTGGCAATGGACTCGCCAAGTCCGGCAATGCTGATTCCAGCCAAAGTATCTAACGGCAGATTGCTAAGGTCAGTTCTCTTAGAGGTGAATGTATTAGCGGAGAGTCCACTATCCCGAGTCAGAAATACCGCCGAAACAGATTTGGGAGTGAAATGAACTCCAAAAACCAGACGTCCTTGTAACTTATCAATGGCTCCATTAAGCGAGCTAATACCGGCATCTTGTGTCAGAGAATCCAAAGCGGCAGTTCCCGATTTAGCTAGCTGTTTTACGTCGGCCCACGCGAGAACAACCGGAGAAATACCAAGTGCTTTTACATCGGCCGTAAAAGTTTGGTTTTCGGAAAGATGTTTGGGGGCAGCAGCAAGTATGTCTAGGACTCCTTGGCTATCTGCAATTAGCACATACCCAGATTTATAGATGTATTTGATGCCAGTGGCATGTTTAGCAAAGTAGTAAGCCATCTCCGATTGATTTGAAACCGCCAAGATTCCAACGGGTGCTACTCCATCTGGGCCATCAACTCCGGCAACAGCAAATCTATTTCCAATCCACGGCTTTATCTGATCCCAATTAGTAGTTCCTTTGACGTTTAACGATTTAACGATGGAACCGACAGGGTCGCCAGAATTAAAATTCTTAAATGAATGATGGAACTGAGAGATAAAACGAATGAAATCAATTTTCTGCGCCGCACTTGGATTCAAATCCACTTTTGCAAAGGCAACAGTGTCATAGGGGAGGAATTCTTCTGGTTGCTTTCCGCCACCAGATAGTTGTGTGAATGCCCACGCACCTGCGATTACGACGACAAGCGCCAACCCAGCAAGAACTGCGATGATTTTATTTCGATGCGACTTCGAAGGCGCTATTTCAGCTAGTTGACCATCCTCGAGCAAGGTCGAATCAGGGTTGCCTTCAACATTTTCACTATCGGAGAAGTTCTCTTCAGTTGGGCTCATGCACCGAGCCTAATCTTGAAGGTTGCTGGAAAAAAAGTATGTAGGGAAACTAAGTGGCTGGGGACGGGATCGAACCGTCGACCTCACGATTTTCAGTCGCGCGCTCGTACCAACTGAGCTACCCAGCCAACAAAAAGAAGTCCCCCTTTCGGGGGTTTTCTTTTTGCGACCCAGACGAGACTTGAACTCGCGACCTCCGCCGTGACAGGGCGGCGCGCTAACCAACTGCGCTACTGGGCCTAACCGAGGTTTCCGGCAGATTGCTCTACCTACAGTTTCCTCTAACACGAAGGGTAAACCCTTCATGCAATGCCTTAAAACCAACGGAAAACCGCTTGGTTTTCGTGCCCCCAACGGGGTTCGAACCCGTGTTACCGCCGTGAAAGGGCGATGTCCTAGGCCTCTAGACGATGGGGACGTAAGAACAGAGGGTAAGGGTATCGGAGAGCGGGGCCAAGGTAAAACCACTTTGATCGGGACCGGACATCCTTGAATTGTTAACAGTAATCTGAAATCGGCTAGGCTGGCACCTTCCCAATGGAGAGGCCCCGACTAGTTTTGGATTTCTTTCGAAAGTACATCCGACCCTCGCATTCAGTGCCAGCTACCATCTGGGCGGCTCCAAATCGCTGGTCAATGAACTTCTCCAGGTTCTGCATCTTGATGGCTGGTCTGCTCATGATGGGCTTTGCGAACTCACTATTACTGCACGCACACCTGGGATCCTCGTCTTGGACGGTTTTTGCCGATGGGCTTTCGCGCCATCTAGATATCACGGTGGGAAGTGCAACTTTTCTCATTAGCACTGTCGTCTTTCTGCTCTGGATTCCTATCAAACAGAGGCCAGGCATCGGGACGATTCTTAATATCGTGGTGACCGCTGTGGCCGTGGATGTTGGCTATGCCATCTTTCCAGATGTTAATGGCAAACCGTTTCTTCAAGGGCTCTATATCTTCTGCGCAATCCTTCTAGGCGGTGGCGGCGGGGCCCTTTACATTACCTGTCGACTTGGATTGGGTCCTCGCGATGGCTTAGCCATTGGAGTGAATGAAAAATACGGCGTGAGTATCAGCCGAATTCGCCTAAGCATTGAAGTCACGGTTTTAGCCGTGGGTATTTTGTTGGGTGGCAAATTTGGAATCGGAACAATCTTGGTTTCGTTGTTTGTCGGCGGATCATTAGCGATCTGGCTAAATATGATCGGGATCTTGGGAAACTAAACCGCAGTAAGAACTTCTTTATGGGCAGTGCCAACCAGTGGACCGATTTCGGCGCGATAGGGATCCATAGAAGGCGAAGTTGAGTGAGCATCCAAGGATGCTTGATCGCGCCATCGTTCAATCAACTTAAAAGTGTTTTCAGTTTCGGTGCTCTTTGTCATGGAGTACCACATGCAGCCATCGTCTTCGGTGAGACTCTTGACGATCAACTTATTAAAGGCGGTAACGAAGGCGCTGTGGTTTTCTGGAGCGACTTCGTAGGTCATGATCAAATAGATATTTTCAGCAGACATAGCGCTTCCTTCAGGTTAGTGTGATCGTGGATGAATGAGGTCTGGAGTAAGTTCTTGAAGGCTCGATGCCCCCAGGAAAATCATGGTTTGCATCATTTCCGTTCTTAAGATTTCAATGGCGCGATCCACGCCGGCTTCTCCGCCCGCCATTAAGCCATATAAATAGGCACGCCCTACGAATGCGTATTTGGCCCCAAGTGCAATCGCGGTGACGATATCGGCGCCAGAGGTAATGCCACCATCTACATAGAAATCTATCTCTTCTCCGAAACGCGAAATCATTTCGGGAAGAAGTTCCATAGGAGAGGGCGAACGATCTAATTGACGACCACCGTGATTGGAAAGCCAGACTGCGTTAACGCCGGCATCAATAGCTTTTCGAACATCGTCGGAGCGTTGCACTCCCTTAATGACGAGATTGCCACTCCACTCATTTCGAAGCCACTTCAGATCTTCAAATGTGTTAGTGGGGTCGAACATGGAATTGGAAAGGTCGGCGATTGTGCCGTGATAGTCAGCGAAGGAAGCAAAGGTCAGCGGCTCAGTAGAGAGAAAATCTTTAAGCCAACCAAATCTCGTTAAGGTATTAAGGAAAGTCTTCAATGTGATTGTTGGAGGAATGGTTAGACCGTTGCGGACATCGCGAAGTCGCCGGCTGGTGCGGGGGACATCAACCGTAAGCACTAAAGTTTCTACTCCTGCACTTCTGGCATCTGCCAAGAACTTAAGACTTTTCTCACGATCTTTCCAAAGATAAAGTTGAAACCAGTTGTTTCCATGCTTCACTTCGTTGGCAAGTTCTGACATGGAAGTGGTGCCCATCGTGGAAAGCACATATGGGATTTTGGCTTTGGCGGCTGCGCTGCTGACTGCAACTTCTCCGGCTACATGCATCATTCGGGTGTAACCAGTAGGGGCAAAGCCAAAGGGAAGGTCGGTTGCTTCTCCTAATAATTGGGAAGAGAGATCAATTGCGGAGATATCTCTTAGAACGTGTGGACTAAATTGAACTTTTTGAAAATAATCTAAATTTCGCTGCAAGGTAATTTCGGCTTCGGAACCGCCCTCGACATAATCGAATTGACCTTTGGGAGTGCGCTTTTTTGCTAGCTTGCGAAGGTCTTCAATAGTCATGGCCCGCGATAACCGGCGGACCTTGCCATTCCAAATAAATTTGCGAAATTTAACCAGACGCCGAATTTCCCATGGCCTGGGGAATCGTCGTTGCATGGTTACATTCTAGATAGAGCAGTTAATGCGTAGGCACGAATCGCAGCGATATCTCCAGTGTCCGCGATTTCAGGAGTCCATAATGCTCCGCCCATGCAGACGCCGACGCAGCCTAGTTTTAGATAATCTTGGACTTCTTCAGGTTGGACGCCACCAGAAACTACTAATCGGGCATCGGGCAATGGCTCTAAGACCGCTTTCACGAATGCTTGACCACCAACAAGTGAAACAGGAAAAACCTTTTGTGAGGTGGCTCCCCAATTTATCGCCTGGACAATTTCCGAAGGAGTCATAGTCCCGGGAGTAACTGCTAAACCTAGGTCTACAGCGGTCTTCACGATTGCTTCTTCCAGATGCGGAGAGACAACAAAAGTTCCACCTATGCGCTTAAGTTCTTTGACTTGTTCAATAGTTCGAACGGTTCCCGCACCCACTCTTTCGATTCCTTCATCCACCAAAGTCTGAATGACGCGCAACGCATCCGGAACAGTCATGGTGACTTCAATGGCCGAAATGGCAGTGTCGGCAAATGCCCGGCCTAGGTTTAATGCATGTTGTGGGTTCTCCGTGCGGATAACGGCGACTACTCCAGAATTGTATTTTGACTCACTCATACAGCAGTTAACCCACCATCCATGACGAAGACCGATCCATTCACAAAACGAGCCGCAGGACTGAGCAAGAAATTAATTCCTTCGGCAATTTCCTCTGGGGTTCCCATTTTGCCATCCAACTGGCGGGCTTCCATCATCTTTCTGGTGGCTACTGGATCTGGAACATCGGAAAGAATCTTCTCAATCCACTCTGAGCCGACTGTTCCCGGGGCAATGGCGTTAATCCGAATGCCTTGAGTCGCATGGTCGGCCGCAATACAACGGGTGAGGCCAACGACTGCTGCCTTCGATGCGCAATATGCCACGCGGTTTTTCAAACCAACAATGGCACCAGCCGAAGCGACGTTAACAATGGCACCTGCGCCACGGGCCAACATTTGCGGCAAGACCATTTTGCAGAAGAGGAAAGTGGCGGTGATATTGACGTTGAAGGTCAGATCCCATTCAGCCAAGGTGGTTTGTTCCGTGGTCCGAGCGAATCCAAGCCCAGCATCGTTGACTAAATAGTCGATTTCGAATTGGTCAATGATTGGCTGCATCTCTTCCAACACTGCAGCTGGTTCAGAAAGATCAATCTGATGAGTTTTTACAGTGGCGCCTAACGCTTCCGCGCGTTTTTTCGTCTCTTCCAAACCAGGACCATCTCGGTCAATAATAAAAAGATCGCATCCTTCGGCGACCAGTCGAAGGCAGGTTGCCCGACCAATCCCAGAGGCTGCTCCAGTGAGCAGTACTAACTTTCGGTCAGATCCTGGAAAGGCCATAACTACTCCGCCACAACATGATTACGAAGGATTCCGATCTTTTCGATTTCCACTTCAATTACATCGCCAGGCTTCATGAAAATCGGCGGATTCCAGAAGGTACCGACTCCGTGAGGTGTACCAGTAGTAATGACGTCACCGGCCTCCAAGGTAATAGTTCGGCTGATGTAAGCAATTAAGTAGTCAACCCGGAAAATCAGATTGCTGGTGTTACTAGATTGCATGGTCTTGCCGTTAAGGCGAGCCTCAATCTTGAGTGCGTGCGGATCGCCAATGGCAGATGCTGGAATTACTACTGGGCCAATCGGGCCAAAGGTGTCATAGGACTTGGAGCGCACCCATTGGCCATCTTTGCCCTGGGCCTCTCGGTCAGTTACATCGTTCATACAGGTGTAGCCAGCGACGTAATCCATAGCGTCTTCAATGTTTACTCGACTGGCCGTCTTTCCAATAACTACCGCTAATTCGGCCTCCCAGTCGACCTGAGTTATTCCGTGAGGGATGACGATGGGGGCTTCATGGTGGGTCAGACTGGTGGTGAATTTAGTGAACAAGACCGGAGCAAGTGGCAGTGGAACTCCAGCTTCAGCAGCGTGATCTTTGTAGTTCAAACCAACGGCGATAACTTTCCCAGGCCTAGGCAATGGCAGATTTTGCGGCATAAATGGGCCTCCTTGGGGCGCTAAAAAAATATATCTGAAAGGGTATACGGAATGTTGTGAATTGTATACAGTAAACCCATTCAAAACCCAGGGAAAGGGATCATGTGAATTCGACGCGAATTGCATTGGTGAATGGGACCGTGGCTGATGGCTCCTGGATATATCCAGTGGCCAAAGAGCTCGGCGTAGAACTAGTCGAAGGCCCAGCAGGTACTCCCGAAGAGGTTTCAAAGTTAACGCAAGGTTGTTCGGCAATAATGATTTCCTTGCACCGAATGACTCCAGCAATCATCGATGCTTTTGCTCCGACCGTAAAAATTATCGGAAGAGCTGGCGTGGGTTTAGATACCATCGATGTCGAATATGCCAAGAGTCGCAATATCGCCGTTGTTAATCAGCCACTCTATGCAATTCATGAAGTTTCCAATCACGCCGTTGCCATGATGCTGGCATTGCACCGTGGACTGTTCGCCGCCAATACCTGGACGAGGGAGAAGGGCTGGGGCGGCGCAACAGATATGACCAAGGTGCACTCGATCCAAGATTGCACCATTGGCGTAATTGGTTGTGGTCGTATCGGTCAATCTGCAATTTCAAAATTGCTTCCCTTTGCCAAAAAAGTTGTCGGATTTGATCCTGCAGCCGCAGTAAATCTTTATGGGATTGAAATGGTTGACACGCTGGATGAATTATTAGAACAATGCCAGATGATCACTTTGCACGCTCCATACCTTCCATCAACACACCACATGATTGGTGCGGCGCAGATTGCGAAGATGCCTAAGGGCTCGATCATCGTGAATGTTTCCAGAGGTGGTTTGATCGATGAAGCAGCTCTTGCCGATGGATTAACCAGCGGACAGATCTCGGGCGCCGGATTAGATGTGTTTCAAGCCGAACCTCTTCCAAGTGATTCACCTCTTCGAAATGTTCCCAACCTAATTCTCTCGCCACATATGGCTTGGTATTCGGAAAGTTCTGGACCTCGCTTGATCGAGTGGACTATTCGGGATGTTTTCACTTATGTAAATAGCAATGGAATAAACCACGGAAATTTTGCGGCTGGACCGTTTTAAAACTGCAGGAAGAATTGTCACTACGAGGAAAGGTATTTCATGGAAGAAGTTTTTGTCCCGGCACTGGGAATGGCAATGGACAATGCAGTTTTATTGGAATGGTTAAAGAATCCCGGCGACCCTGTAGCCGCCGGGGATGTTATTGCTGTCATCGAAACAGATAAAACCACGTTGGATTTGACGGCAGAAACTGGTGGCGTTCTCGGAAAGCATCGCTATCAACCCAATGATGAAGTGCCAGTCGGCAACACGATCTCTGTTGTCCTGGCACCAGGAGAGGTGGAGTAACAGATGGCCTATACCGATCTACAGTCCCTGCTTCGCGAGATGTTGGTTATTCGCGAATTCGAAGAGACCGCCGACAAACTAACCCTTCGCGGAAAAGTTCCCGGTGGAATGCATAACTCTTCTGGACAAGAAGCGGTGGCAGTTGGCGTGATGTCGGCACTCGCTGCTGATGACGTTATTGCTACCACTCACCGTTCTCATCACCACACTTTGGCAAAGGGATTCACGCCTAACGAAATCATGGCGGAGTTGTTCACGAAGGCAACAGGTGTCTCCAAAGGTCGCGGTGCCTCTATGCACTTAGGAGATTTCAAACGAGGCCACTTTGGTGGAAACGGAATCGTAGGCGCTGGCGTTGGCATCGCCATGGGTGCAGCAATGGGTATTCATCAACGCGGCGACAAGAATGTTTCAGTCGGCTTTGTTGGCGATGGCGGCTTAAACACCGGCCGAACTTGGGAATCCCTCAATATGGCCGTGATCTACAAGCTCCCATTTATTTTGGTAGTTGATAACAATCAGTATGCAGTGGAGACATTTGTTGGCCGGGTAACTGGCGGAAATGATCCTGCGAAACGAGCATCGGGCTTTGGTTTGCCTTCCTTTAATATCGATGGAAATGATGTGCTCGAAGTTCAGAAGTACACCGCCGAAGCCCGAGAACGAGCAGTGGCCGGTGAAGGTCCAACCTTTATTAATGCACTTACTTACCGCTACAACGGACACAACGTCGGCGAGCGTGGCCAATATCGAACCCAAGAGGAGATCGCAGATTGGCGCGAACACAAAGATCCAATTGATCGTTTCACCGCCTATCTACTGTCCACGGGAGATATGTCCCAAGCAGATCTAGATTCGATGAAAGCCTCAGTTCATGCAGAAATCGAAGCTGCGGTGGCATTCGCGGAAAGTTCACCGGAACCGGATCTTTCTACTCTGACAGATGGTGTCGATTCTGGGCTATTGGGGGCTAAATAATTATGAGCACTACTACCGATACACCTACACGCGTTTCTCATCCAAGTTATTCCGAAGCCTTCCAACAAGGCGTTCGCGAAGAAATGACCACCAACCCAGATATTTTTATTCTGGGAACTGACTTGGTGGAAAGAGGGGGGCACTTTGCACAAGTCAAAGGCATCGCTCAGGAATTTGGCGAAAGTAGAGTTAAAGATTCGCCAATCTCCGAAGCCGCCATGGTCGCAGCCGGCCTCGGCGCTGCCATGTACGGACTTCACCCAATCATTGATTTGAACTTCATCGACTTCTCTTTCGGAGCCATGGATGAAATCATCAATCAAGCAGCGAAGATTCGATTCATGTTTGGGCAACCAGTACCGCTGGTAATTCGGGCAACCTCTGGAGTAGCACTTGGCGGAGCACACCACACCAATGCGCTAGAAGCCTTCTTTGCATCCACTCCAGGACTCTCCTTAGCAATTCCTTCATGTGCCAATGATGTGAAAGGTTTAATTAAAACAGCGCTACGAGTCCCGGATCCAGTTATCTTTTTAATGCATAAGAAACTCTCGGGTGTCAGAAGTGAAATTACAACTGGGCACCAGCCAATTCCATTCGGCAAAGCTAATTCAGTCCGCCCTGGAAAAGATGCTGCAATCATCACCTGGAGTTATACGCTCTTTACCGCGCTTAAAGCTGCTGATGAATTAGCTAAAGAAGGTATCGAAGTAGAAGTTATTGATTTACGGACTCTCTGGCCATTGGATGAGGATGCCGTTGATGCGGCAATCAAGAAGTATGGCCGAGTCGTCATCGCCGATGAGGCACCTAAGTTCGGTTCCCTGACGGCCGAAATTGCCGCCTCTGCAACCGAGCGTTGCAACTCTGATCTAAAAGGACCAATCGTTCGCGTCGGTGGAGTTCGTGCGCCAATCAGCGCTAACCCACGTCACTCAGATGCCGCGATTCCAACCGTTGCTGGAATGATCGAAGCAGTACATAAGGTCATGAAATATTAGAAATTTCTAAACCAAGGGGGAAGTTCAATGAAGAATATTTATAACCTCGATAACAAGACAGTCGTTGTTACAGGTGGCGCCGGCGGAATTGGTATGGCGGTCTGTAGATTGTTGGGAAGCTTTGGCGCGAAGATTGTCTTGACGGATTTCAATCAAGATGGAATCAACACCGCGGTCAAAGAGTTAGAAGGAATGGGCATTTCAGCAGTTGGTTTCCTCTGCGACACCAGCCAAGAATCCCAAGTCCTGGCAACTTTCAGCCAAATAGTTTCCCAAGTCGGGGCCCCAGATATTCTGATCAATAATGCTGCTTCGGGAATTCACGTTCCACCTCAAGACACCAGCCTGGAAGAGTGGAACGGCGTCATCGAAACTTCATTGACTGGATACTTCCTAAATGCCAGATCTTTCGCCAGAGCAGTTATGGCTGCTAACAAACCAGGTGTCATTGTAAATATTGCATCGATTGCTGGAAGTTCTGCTATCGGTCGCGGCAATTTCGCCTATAGCGTGGCTAAAGGTGGCGTCATCCAGATGACCAAGGAGTTGGCGATTGAATGGGCAACTGCCGGGATTCGCGTTAATGCAATTCAACCTTGTTCGGTCAATACACCAGGTTGGCGTAAATGGGTGGAGTCAGAACCAGAAGCTAGCGCCAAACTCTTGGCCAAGTTGCTGACTGGAATTCCATTGGGTCGAGTCGCAGAACCAGAAGATATTGCTGCCGGAGTTCACTTCTTAGCCAGCGATGCTGCTGCCATGGTGACTGGTGTGATCTTGCCCATAGATGGTGGAAACCTTGCGTTTAACGCTGGAGGTACCCTCGGGTCTTACTAGGCGCCAGGGCTTGCTGAGGAGTACTGTTGTTTGTTAACAACAAACCAACAGAGGTAGGAAAGCCCATGTCTGATGCATTGCCAAAACTTGGAATGGCTAAGCGCCGCGTTTTAGCCGATGAAGTAACGGATGATCTGCGCGAAGCCATTGTTAGCCACGAATTGGAACCTGGTCGCCGGTTAGCTGAAGATGAATTAGCCGCCCAATTAGGCGTCAGTCGGGGCCCAGTTCGTGAAGCCTTGATGCGCCTGGAGCGCGAAGGTTTAATCACAATTGAGCGCCATCGTGGTGCTCGGGTTGCATCGTGGGATCGCCACGACATTGAGGAAATTTACTCAATGCGCCGCGTTTTGGAAGAGTTAGCAATCGAATGGGCTTGCCGAAACGCAACTAGCGCAGATATCGCAGCGATGGAAAAAGTCCTCAAAGATTATTCCAAATTGACCAATAAGCAACGAACTCCCAAAGAGGTAAGTCGCATTGACCTGGAATTCCATTCTGCACTCTTCATGTCTGCCCATCATGAGCGCCTCTTTAAATCATGGGAGATCCTGCGTTCCCAAATTCACGCATTCTTGATTTATACCTGGTCTGATAACGATGCCGAAAATAAAGTTTTCTTACCTAAGTGGGGACCTGATCACGAAAAAATGGTCACTGTCATAAAGAGCGGAAAAGTTGAGGACGCCAAGAAATCTGTTCATGAGCACGTCGAACGCGGCTTCCAGAGAGTTTCTAAGCACTTTCCAGAGCCTGCTGCATTGGTACTCAAGAAAAAGTCTTAACGCTCTTTCTAGTGGGAGCTTTGCAATTCGGCTTTCAATGACATGATGGATGCCCAGATGGGTTCGTCTACAAATACCATCCCGCCATTCTTGGCTTTGATTGAGTTTTCTAAATCCCCGGGCATCATCACTGGAAATGCTGGATCCGAAGGTGGGGATTGGCGAATTCGACTGGAGGCTTGAACCACATCGCTAAGAAATTCACCATATGGAACAAATTTGGCGGGATTAATAACCAGCAAAACTGCACCGTTGCCAACAACATAATTGTCGTTGATGGATGGGTGATTGCCTGAAAGGGCACCACCCAAGAGTTCGATCATCAAACTCATTCCATAGCCTTTGTGCTCACCAAAGGGCAGGAGCGCTCCACCTTCGTAGAAATCATTGGGATTGGTGCTGGGCTTACCTTCTTTATCAATGATCTGTCCAGGCTTTACCTGCTGGCCATTGGCGCGTGCAACTCGGATCTTGCCTTCGGCGCTCGCGGACGTTGCGAAATCTAAAACAAGTGGCTTTTCATCGGTGGGTATGCCAGAGGCAAAAGGATTGGTGCCCAGTAATCGTTGAGTTCCACCAAAGGCAGCTACCGCAGGATCGGCATTGCACCACATTAAAGAAACTAATTTTTGCTCTGCGAGCAGTTCCACATATTCACCCAATCGGCCAATGTGATTGCAGGAGCGAATGGTTATTCCCATTACGCCATGAGATTGTGCCCGCTCTACCGCCAACTGCACCGCCAATTTGCAGGCGATTTGGCCCCAGCCCCAATTGCCATCAATAACGATTGCGCTGGCATTGTCAGTAACTATCGTTGGTTCGGCATTGGGTATGACCTGCCCACGTTCGACAAATTTGGTGTATTCCAAAAGCCGGATCAACCCGTGGGATGCATGGCCCACTTCCTGAGCACCCACCAATGACTCCGCAACTTCTGTTGCAAGATGGTGAGGTGTGCCGTTCAACTCCAAAATTGTGGTGGCTTCTGCAACCACCTCTGCGCGAGCAATTTTTAAAACAGATGGCGAAGTCATGGGCTCCCTCTTGACCAAATTCAGTAAATAGTTAACAATTTACAGGTTAGGGTATACGGGGTAATCCACTTATTCAAGGGTTTTGCGGTCATGGGATTTGGAGAGTGAGAAATGAAAGTTACTGGGCTTGAAACCATTAGGTTGAAGGAATTTCCAGCAATCCTATTTCTGCAGATCCATACCGATGAAGGGATTATTGGTTTAGGCGAAAACTGCATCGGGGTAGAAACCGTAGAAACTTTTCTACACGAAACCGTTGCGCCGCGGTTATTGGGAAAGAATCCGTTAGAAATTACCGCACTACATGAAACCTTGCACCAAGACTTTATTGGTTTTTCCGGCTCCGCTGTGGCTGTGCGGGCGGCTTCCAGCATCGATATTGCCCTCTGGGACATCTTGGGTCAGGTGACTGGGCAACCTATTTATCAATTACTTGGTGGCAAGGTACGCGATTCCATTCGCGCATATAACACTTGTGCCGGTCCCGGTTATGGCAAAGGTTCTTCCAATATTGATCGAAACCGTAAGGCGCAAATTGGCGAACATGTCGGAGCGCATTTTGAAGACTTAGTTGGATTTTTGAATACCCCCGAAGAACTCGTGGCTAGTTTGAAAGATATGGGCTTTACCGCCATGAAGATCTGGCCTTTTGATGAAGCCGCTATGAGATCTGGTGGTCAAACAATCGCCGGCGCAGATTTACGGGAAGCGGTGGAACTTTTTGCTCGCGCTCGCGCAGCTGCGGGTCCTGACTTCGACATTATGTTGGAACTGCATGCCCTGTGGTCAACGCCAGCTGCAACGATAATTGCCAATGCAGTGGAGCAATACAAACCATTCTGGGTGGAAGATCCGATCAAACATGAAAGTTCGGAAGCCTTAAAACGATTTAAAGCATCGATAAATTCGCCTCTCACGGTTGGTGAAACGACTGGCACCCGTTGGGATCACTGGCGATTGCTATCAACTGGCGCGGTGGATCACTTGATGTTAGATCCCGGTTGGGTGGGTGGAATAACCGAGGCAGTGAAAGTGACCGCTTTAGCCTCAACTTACGGGGTGCCGGTCGCACCGCACGATTGCACCGGTCCAGTTGTACTTACAGCGGGCGTGCATCTAGGAATGTCTCAACCCAATATTGAATTGCAGGAAATGGTTCGTGCTTACTATTTCGGTTGGTATCAGGAAATTGTTACCGAACTTCCGCCATATAAAGATGGCAAAATTTGGGCAACCGAAAAACCTGGATTAGGAATTTCATTGCGAAAAGAAGTTCCATTGCGTAGCGATGCGATTGTCAGATGGAGTCGGCTTGACTAGTTCAACACATTCTTCAGATTCACTTTTGTTAGGTGTCGATGTCGGCACCACTTCCCTCAAGGTGCTTTTCTTATCCCTCGATGGCAATGTCGTGGATAAGGCAGAAGCGAAGTTATCCACTGAATATGGACCGGGTGGGAAAGCCGAACAAAATGCAATGGATTACCTGGACGGCTTAAAGAAGGTCCTAGCCAAGAAACAACGCTTGTTGTCGCGGGTTGTATCCATTGGTCTATCGGGGCAAACTCCTTCTTTGGTCTGTATCGATGAGAAAGGTGAACCAACGACGCCAGTTCTTACTTGGCAAGATAATCGACCGGTTCAGGAAGCAAAAGATCTTGAAGAAAAATTTGGAAATCCCATGGATGTAGTTGGTACATCACTTCCTTGGTCAGCAAGTGCTTGTCCGGCAAAGTTGTTGTGGTTGAGTCGGCATCGTCCCGAAATTATTCGCAAGACCAGGTGGTTACTACAGCCGAAGGACTTTATTGGATTTCATTTAACCGGGGAAGCCATCTCCGATCCATGGTCCACTAAAGGCATTTGCAATGTTGAAAGCTTGAAAGTGATAACTCCGCTGATGAAATTTGTCGGCTGGGGAGCAGAGAAAATGCCTAAACTTTTGGATGGCTTTGTTTCGCGTGGGAAATTAACTCCATATGCAGCGTTCCAATTCGGATTGCCCAACACTGGAATTCCAGTAAGTACTGGGTGGTCGGATGCTATGTCCGGAATGCTTTCGCTAGGAGTATTTACTGAACCGTCGGCTTTCATATTTACCGGAACATCGGCAATCGTTGGAATTTCCACGCCAACGCCTCCGCAGGATGGAAAGAATCTCTACATAATTCCAAAGTCCTGTGCTCCACTGAGCGTTCTATACGGACCCACGCAATCCAGCGGTTCGGCAATTTCGTGGTTTGGTCAACGACATGGATTAACCCCCGATCAGGTTATTGATGAAGCGGTGAAATCCACAAAAAGTAGCGTTCCAGTATTTACCCCCTACCTCAGCGGAGAGCGCGCTCCGATCTGGCGAAGCGATATCAGAGCATCCTTCTTCGGACTAGATGCCGAAGACACAAACTGCGATCTAGCCAGATCTGTTTTAGAAGGGATCTCTTTTGGCGAACGCCATGTGCTCGAAGTAGCTATGTTAGGTTTAAATCAGAGTGTTTCCCTTATTAAATTGGGAGGTCATGCCGGAAAAGATCCACGATGGGATGTTGTTCGACTTCGGACCTTGGGTACCAATCTGCGCAGATATAACGACGAGGAAACCACGACTAGGGGTGCGGCCATGTTGGCAGCAACTTTGGTGGGTTATTCCCTCGGCGAAGCGGTTAGCGCCCTGCAGGCACCTAACCAACTCTCCGCCCCTAATTTGGAGCAGATTGAGTATTCGGGTAAAAACTATCCGCGCTTCTTATTGGCTAGCCGATTAACTGCTACTTTTGCGGATTCAAAGCTCTAGGTGTGAGGCGAAAAAATGACTATCGTTTTAACCAATGACCAATTGAAAAAGAAGTTGGATTTTGAGACTCAACTTTTCGAAACTTTAGAAATACTGCGAAGTGGTTCGTTGATCTGTGCTGCCCTAGAAAATGCATATGTCTTGATCGCCGATCCAACTTCAGAGGATGCCGTTGCCAAATTGAAGGAAGTGAAAGGTATTCAAGAAGATACCTATTTCCCGTTGCTGGTGGCCAATGTGGATGCGTTAAAGGATTTCAGTCCTAGCGTTACCCCCTCCTTACGCCTGATTGGGCTGGAGTTTTGGCCCGGCCCACTGAACTTGGAAGTGCAAGCCAGAACCGGTCTGCCCTGGACTTTGGGAGCGGTTAATGAGCCCAGTGTCTTGATTGCCAGATCTCCCTCCAGCAAATTCCTTCGAGGCGTACTAGAGCTTTCCGGTCCATTGATGTACTCACCAGCTGCAGCCGTGGGTGAAAAAGCGCCCAGAAAAGTCGCAGATATTTCATCAGCCATCACCGAAGAAGTTGCCGTGATTGTCGACAGCGGACCATGCACACTGGAAGGAATCGCCTCGACCGTTAATTTTCAGACCGACAACCCAAAGATGGTTCGAGAAGGTTCCATTACCTTTTTCGATATGAATAAAGTCTTGCCAAATCTTCGACAAAAATAAAATTACTTCATTTCAATAGGAACACCTAGGACCGGTATTTCATACTTTCCATTGGGTTCTAGCGCCATATAGGTGTCAATGAACTCTTGAAGGTCCAAAGTCGCACCTCCTGCAGCAGCAGCGCCATCCCACAGACCAAAATGCATTGGAACTGCTAATTTGCATTGTTGTCGCCAAGCGAGGAAACCAGCTTCTTTGGTATCCATATTTCCGGTCACGCCATTGATGCAGATCAAAGAGACATCGACTCGACCTTCGGTGTCGTCCACGATTCGGGCATCGTATTCAGTATCACCGGAGTGGTAGATCCGCCATTTGCCCACAGTTATTAAATAGCCGCAAGCGTCGGGAGTATCTTCGAGTTCAAAATTGTGACGAGCGTAAACTGCTTCGACCTGAATATCGCCAACCATCGTGGATTCTTTACGATTTAAAATCGTGGTTCGGTCGCCATAGAACCCACCACATCTGGCTTGCTTCACCACCGAAAAAGGTCCTAGGTAACGCATCTTCTTATGTTTAGAGAAAGGGATGATGCATTCTGGATCTTGGTGATCATCATGAGGGTGGGTTGCCATCACCGCATCGAATTCGCACTCTTCCGGAAGAACCGGGGCCGGGTTTTCTCGGGCTTGGCTATAGGAAGTAATTACCGAATCCGTTAGGTAGGGGTCGATGGACACCATAAAGCCACCAGGACTCTTGATGACAAAACCAGCTTGTAGAAGCCACCAGATGTGCACTCCACCCTCGGGAACTTTTGTGTCGCGAATCAATGGCCATAATGAGTTTCCGTTAGCAGCATCGAATGTCATGAGAGCTCCTGTTCCTAGATTTAACCTTTAATAGCACCAGCCGTAAGTCCGGAAATAACAAATCTTTGGATGAACATATAAAGAATGACAGGTGGCAGGCCATAAAGAAGCGCGCCGGAGAGCAATGTTTGGATCGGAGTATCTAACTGCGACATGGTGGATGCCAAGCCAACTGAAGCCGGATAGAGCTCTTTCTTGGAGATCATGGTGACTGCCATTAAGTAGTCGCCCCAACTGGCAAAGAAGGAAACAACACCGACGGCGATGATTGCAGGTGAAGTAAGCGGAAGAACAATCTTGCGAAGGATTGCCATATCCGTACATCCATCAATGGATGCCGCCTCATTTACTTCTTTAGGAATTGATTCGAAAGCAGGGCGCAAAATCCAAACACCAACGGGAATCACGAATGCCGCATGGATAAGTGAGAGTGCGGGTAACTGATTGAGCAGGTGCAACCTGTCATAAATCTTAAAGATCGGAATTACGATCAACGCTTCCGGCATCATTTGTGTGAAGAGAAGCAAGAAAGCAAAGGCCGCGCGACCGCGCCATTTGAAGTAGGAAATCGAATATGCGCCCAGAATGGAAAAGGAGACGGTGATAATCGTGGTTATGGAAGCTACAAAGCCAGAGTTGAGTAACCAACGTCCCATTGGATTGCCATGGAAGAGTTGTTTAAAGCCCAGCAAATTAGGGTGAACTGGATAGAGCACTGGCGGATATTGAAGGGTCACATTTGGCGGTTGGATCGCCGTGACCACCATCCAATAGAGCGGGAAGATTACCAAGGTACAAATAATGCCAACGAAAATATAGCGCGCCGAATTCATGACAAAAACTTTTTTGCGCGAACCTCTAACGACGGCCATTAGCGTGCACCCTTTTCTGATCTTCCGGTGAGCAACAGGTAGGTTGAGGCAACCGCAACGGTAACTATCAAACCGGCAACTCCAATGGCTGAAGAGAATGCATAATCAAAATATTTAAATGCGGTGTTGTAAACCATAAGAACCAGAGTTTCGGTGTCACGTTCCGGTCCGCCGCCAGTAGTTAGATAAATCATGCTGAATTGGCGGAAGGCAAAGATAAAAGCCAGCAACGAAAGAAGCAGTACGGTTGGCCGGATACTTGGAAGAATTACCGTCCTAAATCTTTGAATTGGTCCAGCACCATCTACCGTTGCCGCTTCTAACAGGTCTTCTGGAACACCCTGGAGCGCCGAGAGGATAACGATGCTGTAAAAAGGAAATGTCTTCCACATGGAAATACCAACGACCGAAATAAAGGCATAAGGGCTTGAAGTCAGCCAACCACCTGATGTGTCGAAGGGGAGATGAACATTGATAATGCCGATGACTCCGAATGCGGAGTTAAGGATCCAAATGAAAATAATTACCGAAGCAATGTCGGGAAATGCCCAGGGTGCCGTAAGAAGTGCTCTTACGCCACCCCGGCCACGAAACTTCTTATTGACGGTTAACGCAGTGATCAAACCTGCCCCGACTGAAAAAATCACATTCATGATTGCGTAGATAACCGTCAAGCGAAGTGAATTAAGGAAAGCCGAACTATGAAGCAGTTCGTTGTAATTTCGAAGTCCTACAAAGCTAACTTTCTTTCCGGTTGCTGCACCCAAGGTCTTATCTGTCAGACTTATATAAATACCTTGGATGATTGGGTAAAGGACCAAAAAGAAAGATAGCGCGATGATCGGCAACGCCAGCAGATACGGGAGCCGAGATCGCGAAACTCGAGATGACTTAACTTTTTTCATTATTACACCATCTCGAGTTTCACTAATGCAGGTTTACCTTCTAGAGACCCTTCGCAGCCAAGGCTACGAGTTGAGTTTGAGCTTTGTCCATAGCTTGTTGAACAGTGACCTTCTTGTTGATCGCTGCTTGCAAGTTGGTAAGGACAATATGACCGTACTCATCGCTCTTGGTGATGAATGAGCCCATCATGTCCATTGGAGTGATTGGAACGCTTGGAGGGGTTAAGAAGCCATCAATCCAAGTCAAGTCCTTGAGGTATGCCTGGAATGCAGGAACCTTGGTCATTTCTGGGAATGGTGGGATGAAGTCAAGACACTTCATGGTCAAGTCGGCCATGTTCTCTGGCTTGAACAACCAGGTCAAGAATTCATCAGCATTAGCCTTGTTCTTACCCAACTTGTTTAATGAGATTGGGTGAACGCGGGATGCGGCCTTCTTGCTTGCGTGAGGAAGTGCAACTGAACGCAACTTGGCATAAACCGCAGGGTTTGTGCTCTTCAATACGTTAACAGCGGCAGAAACCCAGAAGCCCTGAGCAATACGTCCGTTAGCTGCAAGTTGAGTTGCAGCAGCGTTGTTGATGCCCTTTGGAATTGCAGAATTGTAAAGATCAAGCCAGAGTTGCAACGCCTTTACAACAGCAGGGGAGTTAGCAAGAGGGGTCTTACCCTTTGCCCATACGCCGTCATACATGTTGACCCAGTTCTGTAGATTGAACCAGAAGTCGCCTTCTTCAGCCATGATATTTGGGTGCCAGAAACCATATTGATTTGGCTTCTTTGTCAGTTTCTTTGCGCTGGAGAGCAAAGTCTCTGGGGTGGTAGCTGGCTTTACCTTTGCTTTTGCTAACAGGTCGCTGTTGTACAGCAATCCGAAGTTAACAGTAACGATGCTCACGCCATGAACAGCGCCGGCGGCGTTGGTCAAGTATGCGTGAATCTTTGGGTTTGGAGTTACGCCGGCAGCCTTGATTTGCTCAGTAAGTGGAAGGAAGTATCCATTTCTGAATAGACGAACTGCAAGGTCTGGTGTTGACATGATCAGATCATCAGTGAGTGAACCTGATTCCAAACCAGTCAAAACCTGGTTTACATATTGGGCGAATGGCCAACCCGACAATGCAACTTCGGTTGTATCGCTTTGAGCATTGAATGCATCGCACATCGCTTGCCATGCTTCGTGACGTCCTGGTTCAAAGCCCATCCAGGTGGTGATGTTGATCTTTACTTTATCTGCGGCACGAGCTGCAGGAGCGCCAGTAATGAGAGGGGCGGCAAGAGCTGCGCCTCCAACTGCACCAACACCTTTAACGAATGAACGACGAGATGGTTGAAGAGCCACTTCGCTGGCTGTTGAAGCGGAGGATTCTTTCGATGTCTTCTTTGTCACCTATTCCACTTTCCTTCCCTGTGAGTGCGGCCACACCTGCATTAAATTGTTTACAGTATGTAGTCAACGGTTAGCGTAATGGTGGAGTGCTTTCCCCGCTAAGTCAAGGGTCTGGTCACAACATTTACATAACAGAATTGTTAATTTGCGAGGAAGCCACCGTCGACCGGAAGTACAACTCCACTTACATAATCCGAGGCTTTTGAGGCTAAAAATATGGCCGCGCCCGCCAAATCATCTGGATTTCCCCAACGGCCAATTGGGATTCGACTGGAGATTTGCTCCATCCGTTTTGGGTCATTTCGAACCGGAGCGGTGATATCGGTGGCGATAAATCCAGGGGCAATCCCGTTGACATTGATCCCTGAGCCGATCAATTCGTTGGACATTCCCCGGGTCAATCCGACGATGCCGGTCTTGGCGGCGGTGTAGGAAATGACATTTAAGCCCCCCTGAAAACTCCACATAGAGGCGATGAAGATGATCTTGCCGTAGCCACGTTTTGCCATGCCTTTGGCGATCTCCTGAGACAAGAAGAAAGGCGCGGTTAGGTCGATTTCCAGCGTCTGATCCCAGTTTTCGTAGGTATGGTCCAGCACTTTGTTTCGCTTGGAAAAGCCGGAGTTGTTGACCAAAATATCAATCTGGGTCTCGGATATTTGATTGCAGAGGGCGCCGAGTTCGGCCCGCTGGGTCAGGTCACATTTGATCCCCGTGAACTTTCGACCGAAGCTTTTAACAATGCTTTCCAGCTCATCCCCAGTTTCACTTTGTTGAGAGCTGACCGAAATAATGTCGGCACCTTGCCGGGCCAAGCCGCTGGCGATCCCTAAGCCGATTCCCTTTCGCCCGCCAGTTACTAGCGCTGTCTTTCCACTGAGGTCGAATAAATCTTCGTTGATCATGTCACTCCCACCTTCTCCTATGAGGGGTTAATAGTGACGAACTTTTAGTCTTTTGTCATCTGTTTACAATTTCGAAAAGAAAAAACCCCTTCGAAGAAGAACAGTTTCGAAGGGGTTTTAGTGACTTGTATTTAGTTGATATAGAACCGGATGTTGATGGAAACAGAAACATCTTGTTGGCCAAGATCTACCTGGGTTGCACCAGCATCGCTCTTGGCAACTGCTGCGTACATGATTGGATATGAAGTTGGAGTGCTGGTTTCTTCCATGTAAATGACTGGACCGAGCTTTACACCCATCAATTTGGCATATGAAGCAGCACGAGAACGAGCACGCTTTACGGCATCGACTCGGGCGCTTTCGGTTGCAGCGGCATTATCAAGCACAAAGGGAGTGACGCCATCAATCCGAAGTGCATCAGTTCCGGCAGCAACTACGGCATCCACGATGGTGCCAGCATTTTGAGCATTCACAATAGTGACGTCAAAGCTTTGCGAAGCCCGGTATCCAATGAGAACTGAGCCCTTGTCTTGGGTGTAGTTATATTCTGGATAGACCGTCAAAGATGTGGTCTTGATGTACTTGGTGACAATTCCATTGGCTAACAACGCGGCCCGAACTGCAGCTGAAGCAGTGGAAGCTGTGCTCAGCGCCTCTTTGTTTGATGCGCCTACCAGTGAAACGGATGCATTCAATCGAACCGCATCTGGAAGAACCTTGACGGTTCCAGTGGAGGAAAGGCTGATGTAGCGGGTCGGGGTATTTTTGGAAGTGGCGGCATCTGCAGAAGTTGATCCTAGGAGTGATGCTCCTAAGCCAATGATTCCAACGAGAGTCAAGCCGATCTTCTTACGAGGGGTGAGTTTCATACCTCTAGCCTCTCATATTATTCCTGCGGTTTAGGCTGGAAATAAGTGAGAGAATGCTGACTATGTCACTGCTTTCGGTTTGTACTACAGAGACCATAACTAGCGCAGCGCAATCGTTACAAAAGGGCGCATTGGTGGCTTTCCCAACTGAAACTGTCTATGGACTAGGTGCCGACGCGACAAATGAAAGTGCCGTTTCTCGGATATATGTCACCAAGAATCGCCCCCAAGATCATCCTCTGATTGTTCATATCCATTCCTTAGAAGCGATGGGTGAATGGGCCGAAAATATTTCCGACTATGCCATTCAATTGGCTCGAGACTTTTGGCCAGGACCTATGACTTTGATCTTAGAACGAAGCCCCTTAGCCGCTAACTTCGTAACGGGTGGTCAAGACACAGTAGGACTTCGAGTTCCAGCTCAACCTTTGGCGTTGGCACTTCTTAAAGCATTTCACGATCTTGGTGGAAGCGGCGTGGCAGCTCCTAGTGCCAATCGATTCGGAGCAGTGTCGCCGACCACGGCGCAAGCAGTCAATGAAGAGATCGGCCAATATTTGGATGAAACCCAAGATCTAATTTTAGATGGCGGGCCATGTTTAGTTGGAGTGGAATCAACCATCATTGATTGCACTGGTAAGACACCACAAATTCTTCGTCCGGGCGCGATTACTCAAGAGATGATTGAAGAAAGTACCGGACTTGAAGTGGATCAAAATTCAAAAGGGAATGCAATTCGAGTCTCCGGTGCGCTGGAATCTCATTACTCACCAAAGGCCACGGTTATTTTAGATGCGCTCGCCGAACCCGGAGATGGCTTCATAGCGATGAATACTATGAAGACACCTAATGGGGCAATTCGTCTTGCATCTCCCGCAACCGTTGAGCAATATGCTCGCGATTTATATGCCGCACTACGAAGTGCAGATGAGCAGGGACTTTCGAAAATTGCCGTGATTCAGCCCCAAGGCTCTGGTCTGGCCGAAGCCATTCGGGATAGATTGAAGAAAGCAGCACATAATGGGCTGGATTTTTCACCTGAGGCAATGCCCTAGACTTTCCCCTCTTGGGGCCTCTAGCTCAGTCGGTAGAGCAACGGACTTTTAATCCGTGGGTCGTCGGTTCGATCCCGACGGGGCCCACCATTTCGCCTAAATTGGCTATCCGGGTAAATAGGATTCCTTCCAAATGAGGCGTAACCCGTGACCAAAGCCCAACCAGACCTAATTGTCGTAGGCGCTGGGCTAACTGGACTGACCATTGCCGAACGAGTTGCCAGCGAACTAGGCAAGAGCGTGCTTATTTATGAGACTCGGAACCACATCGGGGGCAATGCGTTCTCTTATTTTGAGCCAAAATCCGGGATTGAGATTCACAAATACGGAACCCACGTTTTCCATACCGCGAATGAAAAAGTCTTTGAGTACGTTTCCGGATTTACAAAATTCAATAACTTTCAGCATAAAGTTCTCTCGAACCACAAGGGCACACTCTTTAACTTTCCCATCAATCTAAATACTTTGAATTCCTTTTTTGATCTATCTATGGATGAAAATGAAGCAAAAACATTCCTGGAATCACTGAAAGAAAATCCTGGTGGTCGAGCGGAAAACTTAGAAGATAAAGCGAAACAGCTAGTAGGCAGGGTCCTGTACGAAGCTTTCATTAAGGGTTACTCACAAAAACAGTGGCAAGAAGATCCCAAAAATCTTCCAAGCACCATCATCAATCGGATACCCGTTAGATTCAATTCCGATTCTAGATATTTTGATGACATTCATCAGGGACTGCCGTTGGATGGATACGGCTCATGGTTTGAATCCATGGCCGCTAACAAAAAGATAACAATTCTTCTAGAGACGGATTATTTCGACATCAAGAAAGATTTAAGTCCAGATATTCCAATTGTTTATACCGGGCCGATCGATCGATATTTTGATTATAAACATGGACTCCTAGGTTGGCGAACTTTGGACTTCGAACATGAGGCCTTACCGATTGATTCATTTCAATCGGCAGCGGTGGTTAATTACCCAGATCTAGATGTGGCATTCACGCGAATCCACGAATTCAAAAAACTCTATCCGGAGCGAAGAATTTCTAATGGCGCCACCCATATTATGCGGGAGTATTCGCGGGCTGCTGAGCGGGAAGACGATCCGTTCTATCCAATGAATCGCGGAATAGATAGAGAGATTCTCTCAAAGTATAAGAATGAGAAAGTCGGCAACACGATTTTCGCTGGCCGACTGGGTTCTTACAAATACATGGATATGGATGTGGCTATTGCTGCGGCACTCACACTTTATCGAAATACGATTATCCCGCTTCTAACTTGATTTAAGAGCGCGGAATGAAGAGCGCAACGATGCTCTTATACGCCTTATACTTTGCCTTTGCGAAAGCTGCATCTGTTTTAAATTCTGTACAAACTTCTTGGGGGTCGCTATCAATTGGCCACACGTACCATTCGTGGGGCATTGGATTTCCGCCATAAGTGCCAGCCCAGTCTCGCCCACCGAAACTCATATTTTTCAAGGTTCCAGTGCTGTCCAACTTTATCCGTAAGGATTGTTCATAACCTTTTGAATTGTAAATTGAGACATTCACAGCGCTGCCTTTAGTAAGGGCTGGAATCGAGCTATAGGTGATCGGTATGGATAATCCACTGCACTTCATCGAATGAGGTGCCGATTTCGAGTAATCCAACTTCACCTGAATATCTTTCGTGGCTCCATTAGCAACTGCAGGAATAAAAGAGAAAGCAATTGAAATTGCCAAAACGGCCGCAATGGATTTTTTCATCCGGCAAAGGTATCAGCAGTAGAAACGAACTAGGGTTAAAAAGAGTTCGATTTAAATCGAAAAACCGGCGCTTCTACCTGGTAACTATTAAAGATCTGCAGTTAATCCGCCATCAATCCAAAAAGGAGAACCAACAATAAAGCTGGCGTCTGGTGATGCCAGGAACGTTATTCCGGCTGCGATTTCAGTTGGGTGTCCGGTACGTCCGACTACCTTCGGATCTTCAATGAAACCTAAATTATCCATTGTTGCACCACCGGCCAAGGCCAACCCAATGGACATATCGGTATTTACTCCACCCACAACGACCGAATTAACACGAATTCCATCTGCAGTGTGATCAAGTGCCATCTGTCGGCTTAACGAAACTACCGCACCCTTGCTGGCTGCATACGCTGCATATTTGTTATACGAGGCAAATGCATGGACTGAAGCGATGTTGATTATTGCACCGCCAGTTTTCTTCATAACTGGGATGGTGAATTTAGAAGTCAGGAAGATACTTTTCAGGTTAACTGCCATAACCGAATCCCAATCTTCTTCGGAAGTGTCTGTGACGTCTCCAACTAAGAATCGGGCGGCATTATTAACTAAGACATCGATTCGCCCGTGGGCAGCAATCACCTTATTAATGGATTCTTCAACTTGCTTTATATTCGTAACGTCGCAAACAAAAAATGTGGCCTTACCTGCTGCATCATGCATTCGCTGAACCCAGGATTGGCCTAACTCATCTCTGAGTCCGAAACCGTAAACGCTGGCGCCCTCACGCGCGAAACGAGTTGCGGTTGCATTGCCAATCCCGGATTCGGCGCCAGTAACGATGACAACCTTCCCGTTGAATCGGTCCGGTATGAAATAGTTATTTTCATTCATTGACGAATACCTTCTTACGCTTTCGATCGATTCCAAGTGAGATCAGAACGATAACGCCGGTGATAACTGTTTGCCACCATGGGTCGATACCGCCAGCGACCATGCCGCTTGCAATGATTTGCATGAGGAGTAAACCAATTAGTAGTCCGACCACGGTTCCACGGCCACCGAAGAGGCTAGTTCCACCAATAACCAACCCTGCAATGGCGTAGAGCTCCCAACCTGTCCCGAGACTAGAGCGCGCGCTACTGAAGTGAATATCGGCCACAATGCCCGCTAATGCGGCGCCAACACCGGTCAACATGAAGAGAATGAATTTGGTACGAATCACGTTGATACCAGCAATTCGGGCTGCTTCCTTGTTTGCACCGATTGCTGCGATGACCTTTCCGAAGGTCGTGTGATTAAGGATGAACTCACCAATAAGAATGACGACGAGCATGACGAAAATAGAGAAGTACTGTCCCATAAAGGATTCTTTGAAGCCTTTCCAGAGCCCCGGAAAGTTCTCAATTGCCTTTGCTTGCGAGATGTAAACCGAAAAACTGCGAGCGATAAAGAGCATCGCGATTGTGGCGATAAAGGATGGCACCTTGGCTATTAGTACGACTGCTCCATTTATTGCGCCGATGACTAAACCGACCAGAAGAGTCAGGAAGATACTGAGCCCCAAACTTAAATGGGATTTTGCTACTAGCTCACCCGCAACGATCGCTGCTAATGCTGCGTTGGCTCCGATAGAGATATCGAACTCGCCTGACGTGATGAGCAGGGTTAGGAATGCGGAGGCAATACCAACAAAGGCAATTCCTTGAACAATGGAGAGAATACTGTCGTAGGTTGCAAATGAGTTCTTGAGTAGAGCAAAAGCTCCGAAGATGACGAATACGAAGATGACTCTTTTGCCAATAGGTGAGATTCGCAGCGATTTCATTTTATTTTCCACCTATCGCCATCAGCATGAGTTCGTGCTCTTTATCAATATCTCCGACCATTTCACCTTGGTACTTCCCGTTCGCAAAGACAATGACTCGGTGACTGATTGCCAATAGTTCGGGGAACTCGCTACTTACCAAGAGAACACCAGCGCCTTTTTCAACGAGGTCGTGGATGATCTGGTAGATCTCGGCCTTAGAAGCGATATCAACGCCCTTTGTGGGTTCATCCAACATAAAAATCAATGGCTTAACCAGAAGGCTCTTTCCAATCAGTACCTTCTGCTGATTGCCGCCACTTAGGTTTCCGATCATTTCTTCGATATTGGCAGGTTTTACCGAAAGAGATTTCGAGGTTTGGTGTGCGATCTCTTTTTCGGACTTCCGCTTTAAAATTCCTTTAGCACTTAGCGTCTCCATAATGCTGGCAGTTAAGTTGCCGCGGATGGTCATATTGAAGAGCAAGCCTTCAATCTTGCGATCTTCAGTGATGTAGGCGATGCCTGCATTCAAAGCATCTGGAATTGCGTCGCCATAAACCTTGCCATCGCCTAACTGGATTTTGCCGGCAAGAACATTATTCTCGCGAAATAGCGCCTTCAATATTTCAGTTCGCCCGGAACCGACCAGACCACCTAGACCAAGAATTTCACCGGCGCGCAATTCAAAGGAGATGGCGTCGAGCATTTTCTCGCCAGGCTTTCGTGGATTCTCAACAATTAGGTCGGTTACTGACAAAACAATAGGTGCATCAGCATTGACTATGTTCTTCTGCGGATAAAGCTCGCCAATGGAACGGCCGATCATGTTGCTGATCAAGGTATCCGAATTAAAATCCGCACGATCAGTTTCGTACACAACCTGGCCATCACGAAGGATTGACACCGAATCACAAAGATCCATGATTTCGGCAATTTTATGAGTGATAAAGACCGTGGTGTATCCCTTGACCTTCAAGTTTCTGACAATTGCGAAAAGTGTTCCAATTTCATCGTTGGTCAGGCTGGATGTTGGCTCATCTAAAACCAAAACTTTTGGATTCATATAAAGTGCACTGGCGATCATCAAAATTTGTTTTTGTGGCAATGTCAAAGTGTCAACCAATTGAGAACTGACCAGTGGAATTCCATTATCAGCTAGGAACGTCTCAATTGTCTTATCTTCATTTCGCTTTGAATAAAGTTTAAGTCCGCGATTATTAAATTCGGAGAGCAATATGTTTTCCGCGACAGTCAAAGTTCCAGCCACGGTAATTTCTTGGGGAACGATTGCAATTCCAGATTGCTGTGCGTCGCGAGGAGATTTAAGTTCTACTTTATTTCCGGCGACGATAATTTCGCCATCAAATGTGCCATTAGGGTAGTACCCGCTAAGTATCTTCATCAGCGTTGACTTACCGGCACCATTCTGACCGATCAATCCATGGATGTAGCCATTTCGAATTTTCAAATCCACGTCGCGTAATGCGATTACTGGTCCAAAGTTTTTACTTATATGCGACATTTCTAGCGCGTATGGACCAACTGACTTCTCGGACATTTATGGCCTTTCGTCGATTCTCATTTTACTTGAGGCGAAACATTGCGCCACTATCTGATGAAAGTGGCGCAATGTTTCCCGTTGACCATACTAAGAAAGTGGAGGACTTTTCTTAGATACTACTTACGAAGGTCTACTGCATCTACGACCTTGTAATAAGGTGCCAATCCACTGGCGGTAACAATTGGAGCTGGCAGGTCATTTGCGAAGTTCTTTGGATTCTTTCCGCAGATCTTCTGAGCAACCATGTCAACTGCCATTTGGTGTTCTTCGTATCCTGGCTGAGCAGCGATGGCGTAGATCTTTCCATCACGAACTGCATCCAAGTTTGGACGAGTTGCATCTGGTCCGATTGCAAACACGGTACGACCGGTTTGATCGGCAGCGCCGGCCCAAGTAACAGGACCTGCACCAGTTGTTGAAACGGCGGCCTTTACATCAGGGTGTGCCAACAGGATGGCAACAGCCTTAGCAATTGCCTTAGGAGGATCGAATCCTTCTTCTACTGGTGCATATACCTTGATCTTTGGGAACTTGGCGTTAAGAACCTTCTTGACTGCAGCAGCAACACCGTCTTCAACTGGGTTGAATCCGCCCTCTGTGATTGCTACGCCGCCCTTGCCGTTCAACTTACGACCAATTGCAAGTCCAGCAGCTGTACCCCAAACGGCAGGGTCAAATGCTGCATAGGCAATTACGCCTGGATACTCGCCTGGCTTTACTTGAACGTGTCCGATTGCGGCAGGAACACCTGCTTTGCCGAACTTAGCGATCAAGTCTTTTTCGGAAGGATCGACGAATCCGAGAACAAGACCATCTGTTCCGGTAGCCAAGATTCCTTCACCCAGAGCAATTGCTTTGGTCCAGTCTGCATCATCTGGAGCAGCGATTGTTGCGGTCTTGAAGCCTAGGTGCTTTGCCTCATCTAGGAAGCCTTGCTGCCATAGGCGAAGAGTTGGGTGACCTTTAAGTACGGACAAGAATGTGATTGTCTTGGAACTCAAATCGCAAGAAGCTTTAGCAAGTGGCTTGTAATTAACGGCCACTGCCGATGAGCTTGGTGCTGTCGAAATGATCAATAGCGATGAAGTAACAAGCGCCAGGCCTGTTACTGCAAATTTCTTTAACTTCCCCCTTGATTGTATTTGCATTACTAGCTCTTCCCTTCGTTGGGTTAGATAACAATCCGCAAACAGATAACTGTTTACAAAAAGTTAATTATCGCTAACATACTCTTAACAACAAGAGTGTCAAGGTTTTAAGAAGGTTTTTTTCTAAACCAATTGTCTGGAAAAGTGGAAGTCGGCAAAACCAAGGGAAAGGGAAATTGAAGATGCAGATGACGAAGTCAGTCATTACTAAGCCATTCCAAAAAGTTCCAGAATTGGGATTGACTTTAGTTTTAGGCGCCGCAGTTGTTTTCTTTTCTTTTACTAATTCGTATTTTGCTACGGTAGATAGTTTCAAAGTTATTTTAGTTACCGTTCTCTACACCGGCGTTGTGCTCATAGGCGAAGCAATGTTAATGATTGTGGGCGAAATCGATCTCTCCGTTGGTGCAATTGCCAGCCTTGGGTCTATCTCCACTGGCTTATTTCTCACTAAAGGTGGGTGTTCTCTACCTGTGGCGGTGATCCTTGGTGTTGGCGTTGGAGCACTTATGGGATTACTAAATGGATATGTAACCGTCAAAATTGGTATCCCCGCATTTATTACCACGTTGTCCGTTATGTTTTTAGCTCGCGGTCTTGCTTATGTATTGAGCGGTGGAGATCCTGTCTATCCGCTTCCACAAGGTGCCGGAAAATTATCGCGTACTGAAATTCTTGGCCTACCTTCTTCGGTTTGGATTTTCCTAGTTCTCTTTGGAATCGCTGATATTTGGTTACGCAAAACCGTAACTGGTCGAAAGCTTTATCTGATCGGCGGGAACCAGGTCGCTGCGCGCTTATCTGGAATTAAAGTTGCCAAAATTAAAATTTCACTATTTATATTTAGCGGGGCTCTTTCATCCTTTGCCGGAATACTTTTAATGAGCAAACTTCAACGTTCTGATGCCGTTACTGGCCTGGGCTGGGAGTTGAATGTTATTTCGGCGGCGGCAGTAGGTGGAATTATGTTGACTGGCGGCGGCGGTAGCCTGACTGGAGCATTTATTGGTTTGTTATTCCTTCAAGTTATTTTGCAAGGTTTAGTAATGCTTGGCTTGGATCCGTTCCTATTGGATGCAGTAGTTGGTATCGTGATGATTACCGCAGTCTGGATTGCCTTTAGAAAGAAAACTCAATAGCAGAATTTACTTTTGGTTAAGAAGAGATTGGGAACCCGACCATGCTTCAGGTATTAGATGAACGCCGTTGCACGTTGGGTGAGGGCCCAACGTCCAGGGGAGAATTCAATTCACTTGTTACTTGGGTAGACATTTTGGGAAAAGTAGTTCATTGGCGTGATCTACTGAGCCACGAAACCGGAAGTTTCTCAACATCAGCAGATGTCGGCTTCACCGTTCCCAAATCTGGAGGCGGCTATATTTTGGGTTCAGGAAACTCCTTGTTGTCTCGGGAGGTTAATGGCGCCGAGGAAGAAATCTTTCAATGCCAACAAACCTTGGATGTTCCAGCGGGAACTTCGGTTCGCTGGAATGATGCAAAAGTTTCACCGACAGGCGATCTCTTTGCTGGAAGTATGGCCGATACCGGAAGCCCAAACGCTGGAAAGCTTTATCGAATATCTAAAGCTCTAGAAGTTTTTGAATTGCTCTCTCCGGTATCTGTTAGCAATGGTTTGGATTGGAGCGTTGCCGGCGATCTCTTCTATTACATAGACACGCTAACTTATCGGTTAGATGTCTTCGACCATGAAAACGGGTTCATTACAGATCGCAGACCGTTGATAAATTTTGATCCAGATCTAGGAATGCCCGATGGAATGTGCTCCGATTCCGAAGATGGAATGTGGGTCGCATTCTTTGGTGGAAGTCGAGTTGTCCGTTATTCGGCAGATGGCAAAATTTCACAGATTCTTCCGATGCCAGTAAAGAATGCGACATCATGTACTTTCGCAGGCGAAAATTTAGATCAGCTAATTATTACGACGGCCCAATTGACTGATGAAGATTCTCCACAATCAGGTATGACCTTTGTGGCGACTCCTGGGGTTAAAGGAAAGGTAACGATCGAGTTCTAGTTGAACTCCATTTGATAGATCCAACCTTCACTTTTGCTAGCTGGCAATGATCGGAAAACCCCTTTTTCGTAGGAATAATCCAATCGGTCCGTGCAACCGTTAGTAGGTTCTAATGCAACCCAACTGGCAGGATGTTCACCGAACGGCCATGCGCCCAAGTTGTAACAGATGCCAATATGGGTGATGTTGCCTTTCGGGATAATTAATTTCATTGCTCGAGATGTTGCCTTGTCGCATAATTCAAAATCAGCGCCATCTGCAATATCCAAGGTAACTTTGTCGGTCAATGGCAGGTCAAGTGATATTTGGCTGATATCGAATTCCTGGCCAACGCCATTAGTGACTTTCGGCCAGGTATAAGAATTGAATCTGCCTTGGCCGCCATCAGAACCATTGGGACTCATTCGTTCGCTGAATCCGAATTCCTTGGTCATGGGGTAGTTGCTGGAACTTTGGATCGTCATTTCGCCGGTCACTTTAAAAAGTGGGTGCGCCGACCAGAGGTAAACAAGATTTTCCTCGCCGCTGTTGGTTACTTGATAGTCAAAGTTAACTTTCCTCCCGACCAATGAGATCGCTCGACGAAATCCGAAACTCATTTGTTCGCCACTGATTTCAGCAATCACGTTATCTTCAGATTGTTCGACTTTCCATGGTCTGGCCCAAATCTCGCCATGGTCATGAAGTAGCAAATCCGTGGCCAACGGGTGCAAAGAAACGCCAATGTTGGGGAAACACTCGTCGAAGCCACTGATGTCGTAATGGTCGTAGGCATCGCCAAAGATTGGCTTTTTTACAGGTCGGTGTGGATCACTCCACAGCCATTCATAGCCATTTTCCTTGTCGTAAATCGAAACGATCTTGCACCCAATATCCGGAAGCATTGTGAGTCGCAAGAACTCATTCTCGAGTACAACAGTATTGAGTGAACTCATGAAAGCCTTCCGTTAGTGTCTTACGAAGTCATATGAGTAAGTACTAGTAATGAGAAAGGTTAGTGCTTTCTTTAAATTACATGGTTAAGTACGAGGCACCGTTAAAGTCCAGAACCGCACCACTTGCCCACTCAGAATCCGGTGAAGCTAGGAAGTAAACCGCCTTTGCCAACTCTTCTGGACGCGCCACTCGATTGAATGGACTCTGCCCACGAATCTCATCGCCTTCGGCGCCCTGCAATCGTGGAGCTGCCATTTCGGTATCCACGAAGCCTGGGGCTAGGGTCGTGACGGCAATACCTTGTGGAGCCAAGGCTTTTGCTATGGATTGTCCGAAAGCGATTATCGCTGCCTTCGACGCTCCGTATGCGGGAGATGCGGGCTCGCCTCTAAATGCACCTCGCGAACCGATGTTCACAATCCTTGAAGCGCCACCTTTTGGCATGAAACGCAAGACACACCAGGTCATATTGGCTGCACCAATTAAATTGACACCTAAGACTTGGTCCCAAGCAGATTGCCACTCTTCATATGTGGTGGCTTCAATTGGGTGGTCGATAAAAACCCCAGCATTATTAACGAGAACGTCGATCTTTCCGAAGAGCGCCCCAACGCTTTCTACCATCTTCTGGATCTCAACTGGATTTCGAATATCGGCCCGAACTGCTACGTGCCCAGTTCCACTTAACGATGCCACGAGGGCATCTGCTTTCGCTTGAGATGAGCCGTAATGAAGAATTACTTGATCTCCTTGATTGGCGAACTCTTTGGCAATCTCGGCGCCGATTCCTCGGGCTCCACCAGTTATTAATACCGTTCTTCGATTTTCCATTGCGCCAGCCTAAGCGAATCCCGGAGTACCTGCGACCGATGAAAATGCCTATGACAACATTTGGATAACTGCGGTTTAATAGCCTGGTGAACCGGGTCGTAATGAGTTGCGATCAGAATTACCTGTACCCACTCCTGCACACCATTTACTCTGCGAAAACGTCATCGAAGAAAGAATTTGTTTTGACGGTGGCTTATGACCCAGAGAAGTTGGATGAAGGTTCGCTGCGCCTGATCATGGATGTTTGCAATGTCCTTCGAGTTGACCTGGAGTTCTATCCTCTCCGAATCCCAGCAGACCTCCCAGTAGTTTTTCACATAACGGCTGCGGCTTACGCGAAAATCCTTCTTGCTGACCGAATTAGCGACAGATTTCTCTACCTGGACTGCGACTTACTCTGTCTTCCTGGTTGGGATCAGTTGTTGCCAGAGTCTTCGGGGCTTTATCAACGGTTTATAGCGCTGGCTTGTCCTGAAGATATGAGCGGAGTGAATAAGCAACGCAACCTTGCCATCGAAAAAGCAGGCTCAAGGTATTTCAATGCCGGAGTAATGATTTTCAATCCCAGGATGTGGCGGGAAGCAGGAATGCCAATTCAGTGGCGTTTCTTAGCGCGGAATTATCGGGAATTTGGTTTTGAATGGGCCGACCAATGCATTCTTAATTTTCTTCTCTGCGATAGTTACATGCAAATTTCTACTGGATTCAATCGTACGACAATTAACGAATCCATCAATGTGGATGATCAAGACTTTATTCTTCATTACACCGGAAGAGCTAAACCGTGGCTGGTCGAATTGAACAGCACACACGAGCGAGAAAAAGTAACTAAATACCTGGAAAGTGAACGAAACTTCCTGGCAGCCATGTCAGAACTTCGCTACAACGACGTTATTACGTTAGAGCAATTGCGTTCGCAGGCTTAGCGCGCTTTCTCTTTCAATCTTCGGGTTGCTAGAAGTCCCAAGAGTAAGAAAAGACTTGCTACTCCCGCGGCCCACTTTGACGACGAGGAGAAGGATTCAGCAGCAGCTTTACCTTCGGCAGCGGTTGCGGGATTGTTTCTCAACTGTGGAATTAAAGCTCCCGCAGTGGAAACGACTCCTTGGGAAATTTTCTCCTGGGCAACTTTCGGTAATTGAGATTGCAATTCCAATTTTCCATTAAGTCCGGAACCCAAGGTTCCAAAGAGAACTGTTCCCAGAATCGCAATTCCCAGCGCCGAACCAAGTTGGCGCATGGTGCTGGCCATGCCCGAAGCCTGGCCACTTTGCTCTACTGGGACATCGGCCAGGACTACTCCGGTCAATTGTGCGGTTGCAAGACCGACTCCCATTCCATAGATGAAGAGCGGAATAATTAGGACCCATGCTTTTGTGGTTGGAGAAATGACGATTCCAATTCCAAGGACGCCAATAAGTTCTAAGAAAATTCCAGCACGAACTACAAATATTGGACCTCGCTTTGCGCCGAGTGCACCACCTGCACCACTGGCAAAGAATGAACCAACCGCAAGGGCAAGCAGAATTAGTCCCGTGCCGAAGGCGGAATAACCTAAGACATTTTGCAGCCACAGAGGTAATGAAAAGATCAGCCCGAATTCACCCAAGCTGACAATGGCAGCAGCAATATTGGCGTTTCGGAATGAGGTAATTCTCAATAAGTTGAGGTCCAGCAGAACTGATCTGTTCTGGAGATTTCGTTTTAGTTCAATCTTTGTAAAGAATATGAAAGCAACGATTCCAATCAAAAAGGAGATCGGAATGGGAGAGAATCCTGAACTCCAATTAAATCCAAAGAGCGAAGGCTTTCCAAGCGTCTTCCACCAACCATCATTTCTTCCTTCTATTAAGCCGAAGACAATTGCGCCCATTCCGATAATCGAAATCAGAGCACCTAAGTAATCTGCGCCTTTTTCGTTCTCGCCTTTTGATTCCTTCACACAGAGAGCGACTCCGATTATGACCATGATTCCGATGGGAATATTTATTCCAAAAGCCCATCTCCAAGTGAAATCGGTTGTGAGCCAGCCACCTAGAAGCGGACCGAGTGCGGCGGTTCCACCAATTGTGGATCCCCAGATCGCAAAAGCGATGCCGCGTTCCTTCCCAAAGAATGTGGAATTAAGTAACGATAAGGATGTAGGAAGCATCATCGCGCCACCCAAACCTTGAATGAGTCGGGCGGCAATGAGTAAGTCACCAGAACTTGCTACCGCAGCCAAAATGCTTGAAATCATAAAGATTGCAGCACCAATGGAGAACATAGTGCGGCGACCGAATCGATCAGCAAGCCGGCCGAAAACTAAAAGCGTTGAAGCAAAAACTAGTGTGTAAGTTTCTTGGATCCATTGGGCTTGCGAAGAAGAAATTCCTAAATCATGAATAATGCTCGGGATTGCAACATTGACGATGGTTGCATCCACAATGATCATGGCTACACCAAGGGATATAAAGAAAAGCCCAATCCATTTTTTCTTCCCCATTAGTAAGTTGCTCGCCCTCCACTTAAATCAAATGCGAACCCCGTTGTGAAGCTGCATGCTGGTGAAAGAATCCACGCTGCCAGATCTACGACTTCATCAGTATTGCCAAGTCTATCCATGGGAATTTTGGACTTTAGGGATGTTAATTGTGCCTCGGAGAAACTATCAGTCATGGGGGATTGAATAAGGGCTGGTGCCATGGCATTGACTGTGACTCCGCTGGTTGCATATTCCTTGCCGATGCTTTTCACCATTCCGATCAAGCCCGCCTTTGTCGCCGAATAGGCCACCAGCAGTGGGTTACCTTCTTTTCCAGAAATGCTGGCAATGTGCAAGATACGGCCATAACCACGGTCGGCCATTCCTTTAATGGTTGCCTTAGTCAGAACTAGCGCGCCTCGAAGATTTATTCGGTAAACCAAGTCGAAGTCATCGAGTTCAATCTCTTCCACTTTCATCCCGTTCTTGCCCAAGATGCCAACGCAATTCATCACCGCTTGGAGATCACCTAAACTGCTTTCAATACTATTAACGCAAGAATAAATAGAATCGTCACTGAGAAAATCGATTTCGAAAGTGTGCAAGTTTGCCAACCCAACTTCCAACTTCAGTGCATCCAGCGCCGCAAGGTTCTTATCGCAAGCTGCCACGATCACACCTTTTTCGGCCAGTCGAGCAGCCATCCGTCGACCAATTCCGCTGGCCGCACCGGTAACCATGATGATGTGTCCGGATATATCTGTGGTTTCGCGACTTTTCATCTATTACTTACCTCCATTAAGGAAATCGATAAGGATGGAACCAGGAACCAGAGTGAAATCTGCTTTCCAATAAAAGCTTTCCAGAGTTTCGATTACTGGAAGGCGATAAAGATTTGCATTGATATGCGGTTCCAAAACCAAAGTCGCTGGACCTTTCCAGCAATCTTTCACCACAACATCTGCCAAAGTCCGGGCAGTGATCTGATTGATTCCTTCGGTTCCATCGATATTTCGAATAATTTTGTGATTGATATTTTGTCGGAATGGGAAGTAGTCGCTCAATTCTTGAATCTGGGCTTTCTCATATTTATATGGTGTGGTTATCCGCGCGACCGTGATTCCGCTTCTTTCAATTTCGGCCACGATGGTGTCACCTCGTATTTCAATAGAGGTGTGACCCATCTTCTTTGGTTGTCCGTGGATTTCTCGGCCTTGAGCCAACCCGACATCGGAGCTGATGATCAAGTTGGTGCTAAATCCGCCCTCATGAATTTCGCCGTTGGCTTCAACTTTCACACCAATCATCACATTGGATTCTTCAACGATTCCCATTCCAGCAACGTCGGGCATGAAGTAACAATGGATCATGACTAAATCGCAGGTGCTTTCAACAGGGGCGGTCAGATGGTCCCTGATGGCCGATGGCTCAGTTCGGTAAACGGTGGAAAGAATTTGTACATCTTTATATTCGATAGGAAAGTTGGGGTAGAGCGGTGCCAATTTTGGCGTGGACCATTGAACCTTATTGTTGTTAGGTGCCATTGGATTTCCTCATTCCACTTCAGTCATGATTTTTCCTGGGTTCAAAATATTGTTTGGATCTAACGCCTTCTTAATCATTCGCATCACGTTTACCGCGGCGGCCCCGGTTTCTTCCACTAGTGCTGAAATTTTTGCCAATCCAATCCCATGCTCTCCGGTGCAGGTTCCCTTCATGGAAATAATCTTCGAAGTCATTTGAGATGTGATTTCTCGTATTTCCTCTAACTCATCCGGCTGCGTTGGATCTGTGATCACCATGCAATGAAAGTTGCCATCTGCTACATGTCCCAAGATTCCGTAAGGGAAGCGATGTGCCGCCAAGATTTCGTTACAAGCAGCAACGGCATCTCCCAACACCGAAAGTGGAACGGCCATATCGGTGCTAACAATTCTCTTTCCGGGGTTGTTGCGAATTGCCGACCAATATGAATCGTGTCTGGCTTGCCACAACCTGCGACGTTCGGATTCATCAGTAGTCCATTCGAAATCAAACCCGCCGAACTCTTCCACGATTTCACCTACGGTTTGCGCATCTTCAGCCACACCTGCTGCACTTCCATGAAATTCGAAAAAGAGTGTTGGAAGTTCTGGCAAAGTAAGTCCACTGTTCTTATTAACATTTCGGATATTAAGTGGATCTAGATATTCGCATCTGGCGACATTGACGCCCATTTGCACAATCGCCGCGGCGGCACGAACACCTTGTTCCAGCGTGGCAAAGCGGACTGCAGCTGCGGACATCTTCTCTGGGATTCCATAAATTTTTAAAGTGAGTTCGGTGATGACCGCCAAGGTGCCTTCGGAGCCAACAATTAATCTGGTCAAGTCATAACCGGCGGAAAGCTTTCTGGTTCCGCGACCAACATTGATTACCGTTCCATCTGCCAACACGGCAGTCATGGCCAAGACGTTATCTTTCATAGATCCATAACGAACCGTGGTGGTTCCGGCAGCACCAGTTGCCGCCATGCCACCTAAAGTTGCATCGGCGCCCGGGTCTACCGAGAAGAAAAGCCCTTCATGTGCCAAGCGGACATTAAGTTCCATTCGGTGCACACCAGGTTCAACTCGCACCATTAGATCTGCAGGCATAACTTCCAATATTTTGTTCATCCGAGTCATATCCAGGCTGATTCCGCCATGGATCGGAAGTACATGTCCTTCCAAGGATGACCCCGCCCCAAAGGCGATCACAGGGATTCGTTCGGAATTGCAGAAGGCCAGGATCTGCGAAACTTCCTGGGTATCCAAAGGATAGAGAACTGCCCATGGCTTTACCGGCGGATAGGCAGATTCATCGCGGCCATGCTGTTCCAAGACGGATTCGTTGGTGGAAAGGCGATCTCCGACTATCTGGCTGAGCGCCGAAATCTCTGCGGGTGCGAGATTTACACGGGAGCCGATTCTCATTCTCGTAGTCTAAGCACCTGGGCTACCGCCGTAAACTGTTTACAAAAATGGCCGCTCCGAGACTGGATCGGCCCATTTGCCCATTATGGGGGTGCCCGTTAATTTCTGTAACAGTTTGATAACAATGCTGAAAGCGCTTTCATAAATCTCGACCTTTAGATAATCTCCTCGTATTCGTGTGTATGTATCCGTGCAGTCACCAAACTTTCCGCACGATAAATCGCACCGTTTAGTTATCCGCGAAAGGAAAAAGAGCGAATGAAGCGAATTAATAAGGTAGGAAGAGGGCTCATGGCCGGCGCAGTAGCGCTGGGAATTGGCTTTACGATCACCCCGACATCACCTGCCAATGCCGCGTTAGTTGAAACTAACAGCATCGTGACTTTTGATGCCGGCAGCGCTAGCTACAACCAGATCGGGAAGGCGAACGCCACTGACTTTTGTGGTGCTACCTCATCTGTTGGCACATATTCGGGTTCAACCGGAAACGCTGTTAAAGTGTTTAAAGACGCCAAGGCCGCCACTTTTGCCGGAACTAAAATCGTTTCTTTGACCGCGGGTTCCATGTTTACTCCCGGTCATCACTCCATATCAATGGATGTAAATGTCCCCGCATCCGTGGACATCATGATGAAGTTAGCGGACACTGGTAAAGATGGCTGGTCTCTCTATAAGAAGGTAACCGCCCCTGCCGGATCCAGCAAAGTAACCTTTGATTTTGATACTCCAGAAACCGAAGGCCTACCTTCCTATCAAGCCGAAAAAGCTTCCGTTATCGGAACTACAGGCGTCTTCCGTGAAATCGTTATTGTCTTTGATCCCCTCAACGGTCTTGCCGGCGGCAAGCCTGATGGGCAATTAGGAAGCGCTTGCGATTGGGGCGGGGCCGGTGCAACTACCGCTCAGACCTATTACTTTGACAATATCTCCTACTTTGGAATGTTCGAAGGCGTAGCTCCAACCCCAACCCCAACCCCAACACCTACCCCAACTCCAACGCCTACTCCAACCCCAACGCCTACTCCAACCCCAACGCCTACTCCGACTGCAGTGCCACCTAAGGCTGGTGATTCCTGTAGTGAATTATCGGTGGTGGTGCCATTGGCTAGCGGCCAACTGATGTGTAAATATGCACAGGGCAAGACACTCAAGTACTTTCTGGAACTCGGCACTTATTTACCGATATTAAATGC
>CAINLV010000028.1 GCA_903850565.1 uncultured Actinomycetes bacterium | reverse complement strand
ATCCAAGTGCTGCGATGTTCATGGCGCAATTATGGAAAGAAGCAGGATTACCAGATGGCGTATTTAACGTTGTTCATGGCGATAAAGAAGTTGTCGATGCAATCCTGACTCATCCAGGAATCAAATCCGTTTCATTTGTTGGTTCAACACCAATTGCTAAGTACGTGTACGAAACCGGAACAGAATCTGGAAAGCGTGTTCAAGCACTTGGTGGAGCAAAGAACCACATGGTTGTCTTGCCTGATGCTGATTTAGATTTAGCAGCGGATGCCGCAATCAATGCAGGCTTTGGTTCTGCTGGAGAACGTTGCATGGCGATTTCAGCACTTGTTGTTGTCGAACCAGTTGCAGACGAACTAGTGGCAAAGATTAAAGAGCGCGCAGTCAAACTAAAGACTGGCGATGGAACAAAGGGTTCAGATATGGGACCACTTGTTACAAAAGTGCACCGCGACAAAGTTGCTTCATACGTTGATGCAGGTGAAAAAGATGGCGCCACAATTGTTGTTGATGGCCGCACCGTAAACCCTGGCGGAAATGGTTTCTGGCTTGGGCCAACTCTCTTTGATCACGTAACACCAAAGATGTCTATTTATACAGATGAAATTTTCGGTCCCGTACTCAGTGTTATTCGCGTTAAAACATATGACGAAGCACTGGCTCTTGTTAATGCGCATCAATACGGAAACGGAACTGCCATATTCACCAACGATGGTGGAGCGGCACGTCGCTTCCAGAATGAGATTGAAGTCGGAATGATCGGAATAAATGTTCCGATTCCAGTACCTGTGGCTTACTACTCATTCGGCGGCTGGAAATCTTCACTCTTCGGCGATTCACACGCTCACGGAGCTGAGGGGATTCACTTCTTCACTCGTGGCAAGGTAATTACAAGCCGCTGGCTTGACCCCAGTCATGGGGGCATCAACTTGGGCTTCCCAACCCAGAGTTAGCCTAGATACAAGGCCTAATTTAAGATTGTTCTCAGGGCTCTCCCAGTTCCAAGCCCTTTAATTGCCTTATTGGAAGTGCAATTAAGGGAGTTTGAGAGTGACCTCAAGCAAGTTTGTAAGAACCGCCGCAATCTTTGGGCTGGGCACGGTCGCCACCTTTCTCCCAGCGGGAATCTCTGCCGCCGATGCAGCAACGCCAAAGACTCCTAAAGCGCCGGCGAAGAAGTCAGGAACTTTCTTAGGTTCTGCCTATATGACGCATTACGGTGCGGTTCAAGTTTCAGTAACCGTCAAGAATGGCAAGATCACCAAGGTAACTGCCCCGGTCTATCCGGTTGGCACCTTTAGAGACCAGCAGATTAATTCGCAAGCTATTCCCATGCTGGTGGCGGAGGTAATGCAGGCTCAATCTTCGAAGATCAACAATATTAGCGGTGCTTCATTTACCGCCCAAGGTTTTTATATGTCTTTGGTCTCGGCTTTGGGTAAAGCCGGACTTAAGTAAGAACCGATCTCAGCTCGAGCGATGCGAGGGCGTCGCTCGCTGAGACTTCGGATTGAGTTTCAAGCAATCAATTAGGTATCAAAAGTTTACTAAATAATGGCTCAACTTCAGGCAAAATTCTGCCATGAAACCCAGTCGACTCGAAGCCTTCAGTGATGGAGTCTTTGCGGTAGCCATCACCTTGCTGGTCTTCAATTTGAGAATCCCAGATATTGCTGATGGACATCTGGGTAGAGCACTGGCACGCCAGTGGCCCTCATATTTTGCTTATGTCATGAGTTTTCTTTCAATTGGAATTATCTGGGTAAATCACCACTCCATCTTTGATCGTGTTGTGATGGTCCATCGCAAAGTTCTCTTTGCCAATCTGGGTTTACTACTGGGAATTGT